>DAISLB010000013.1:0-42291 GCA_036820645.1 Clostridium sp. | reverse complement strand
AGTCGCTTTCACAGAGTGCGTGGGAGTGTTACAGTAGGTAGCCATCAGATAAATCTAGTATTAAAATAACATATATTTTATAAAAGTTACAAATGAAGAGCAACTAGATTTTTTAAAATAATAAAATAATGTTCGGCATGGTGTGAACATTGTTATCGTATATTTTTTTACAGCCCCAAAATATACGAATATTATACACTAAATTAGTTTGAATGTATTGAATTATGTAATTTGATATGATAATATAAATATATCATAAATAAATGAATAGAATATCCATATAATCCTAATAATGAGGTTTAGGAGTATCTACAGAGAACCGTAAAATTCTCATATCTATGGATAACTTTATTTAAAGCTGGATATTTTCATATCAAGTTTTAGTTAAGTTTACTAGCTTAAGGTTTCACATAGATTCTCCATTGTAGATTTATTGAAACCTTTTATTATATTTTTGGTGATATAATCTAACATTTTTTGTTTAAGGAGGACGAATATGAAAGTAGCAATTATATTTGGAAGTAGTTCCGATATCGACAAGATGAAAGGAGCTGCTAAAGCCTTAAAAGAATTTGATATTCAATATGAGGCATATATTTTATCAGCCCACAGGGTTCCTGAAAAACTTTTGGAAACTGTAAAAAAATTAGAAAAAGAAGGCTGTGAATGTATTATTTCAGGTGCTGGTCTTGCAGCACATCTTCCAGGAGTTATTGCATCTAATACAATTATTCCCGTTATAGGAGTTCCACTTAATGCAGCTATTTCTGGACTGGATTCTCTCTTTTCAATAGTACAGATGCCAAAATCCATACCTGTAGCTACAGTTGGAATAAATAACAGTTATAATGCAGGCATGCTGGCAGTAGAGATCCTAGCACTTAAATATTCTCAAATCAAAGACAAATTGATTGAATATAGAAAAAACATGAAAGAAAAATTTATAAGTGAAAATGGAAAGGGAGTAGAATTATAATATGGAAAAAGGAAAGATGCTATATGAAGGAAAAGCAAAAAAGGTATATGAAACAGAAGATAAAGACAAGGTAATAATTTATTATAAAGATGATGCTACAGCTTTTAATGGAGAGAAAAAGGGACAAATATCAGATAAAGGAGTATTAAATAATACAATTACTTCAATGCTATTTGAGTTACTCCAAAAGCATGGTATAGAAACTCACTTTGAGCAAAAATTAAATGATAGAGAACAACTTTGTAAAAAGGTGGAAATAATCCCTCTAGAAGTAATAGTTAGAAATGTAGCAGCAGGAAGTATGGCAAAAAGGTTGGGGCTAGAGGAAGGCAGTCCACTTAAGACTACAGTATATGAATTAAGCTATAAAAATGATGCACTTGGAGATCCTCTTATAAATGATTATCATGCAGTTGGAATTGGGGCTGCTACTTTTGATGAGCTTAAAACTATATATAAGATGACAGAATCTATAAACAATATTTTAAAAGAATTTTTCTTGAAACAGGGAATAAAATTAATAGATTTTAAATTAGAATTTGGAAAATTTAATGGGAAAATACTTTTAGCTGATGAGATATCACCAGATACATGCAGACTGTGGGATGCAAAAACTAATGAAAAATTAGATAAAGATAGATTTAGAAGAGATATGGGAAATGTAAAAGAAGCATATGTAGAAATATTGAAGAGAATAAGTAAAAATTAGTAGGTGCCTTAATTTTATGGTTAATATGGTTAAAAGGAGAGAATTTTTAATGTGCACTTTAAATGATAAATTTAATACTTGCTCTTGTATTGATTTGGAGGAAGATAAATTCAAGGATGAATGTGGCGTATTTGGAATATTTTCCAAGAACAATATAGACGTAGCAGCTTTAACTTATTATGGATTATATGCTCTTCAGCATAGGGGACAGGAAAGCGCAGGTATTGTAGTTTCTGACGGAAGTGAGTTTAAGTACCATAAAGGAATGGGTCTTGTTGCAGATGTATTTAATAAAGAAATATTAGAAGGACTTAAAGGAAAAAGCGCTGTAGGTCATGTAAGATATTCTACAGCAGGGTCCAGCACTATAAACAATGCTCAACCACTTATAGTAAAATACAAGTTAGGGTCTATTGCCATAGCACATAATGGTAATTTGGTCAATGCAGATGTTATAAGAGGACTTT
This sequence comes from Clostridium sp., assembly GCA_036820645.1. Taxonomy (GTDB): domain Bacteria; phylum Bacillota; class Clostridia; order Clostridiales; family Clostridiaceae; genus Clostridium_B. Next base: position 40,139 of record DAISLB010000013.1, on the reverse strand, counting down.
TAGAAGATGCAGGATATATTTTTCAGACATCTGTAGATTCAGAAGTTATTTTAAGCCTTATTGCAAGGGAAGCTAAAGAGGATATAGGTAAAGCTGTGGTAGATGCAGTTCAAGCAGTGAAAGGTTCCTATGCCATTGCTATTTTAACGGAAAATGAACTCATAGGTGTAAGAGATCCAAATGGAATAAGACCTCTTTGTATAGGTGAATTAAACGGAGATTACATACTCTGTTCTGAAAGTTGTGCCCTGGATTCTATGGGAGCAAATTTTATAAGAGATGTAAAGCCAGGAGAAATTGTAATTATAAACGATGACGGAATTAAATCTATAAATTTTGCAGAAAGGACAAAATGTGAAACTTGTTCTTTTGAATATATATATTTTGCAAGGCCAGACAGTACTATAGATGACATAAACGTATATACTTCCAGAGTTAAAGCAGGAAGGATACTCTATAAGGAAAATCCTGTAGAGGCAGATGTAGTTATAGGTGTCCCTGATTCAGGGATACCAGCGGCTCTTGGATATTCGGAGGAGTCTGGTATTCCTTATGCAATAGGATTTATAAAAAATAAATATGTTGGTAGAACATTTATATCTCCATCTCAAGAGCTTAGATCAAAAGCAGTAGCTGTAAAATTGAATCCACTGAAGGTGAATGTAGAAGGAAAAAGAGTGGTAATTGTTGATGATTCCATAGTTAGGGGAACTACCAGCAGAAAACTTGTTGAAATACTTAGAAGAGCAGGGGCTACTGAAGTGCACTTTAGGGTTTCATCTCCTGTAGTTAAGTATCCTTGTTATTTTGGCATTGATACACCTTACAGAGATGAACTTATAGGCTCCAATGCAAAAATGGAGGAAATAAGGGATAAAATAGGATCAGATAGCTTAGGATATATTAGTATAGATGGAATTTTAAAATCTCTAGAATGTAGTGATTCAAAAGGATATTGTTTAGGGTGCTTTAGTGGAATATATCCAATATCTGCACCTATGGAAAAAAATAAAAATTATTTGGAGTAAGAGGTGGTTTGCTGTGGCAACATATAAAGATTCCGGTGTAAATATTGAAGAAGGGTATAAGTCTGTAAAACTTATGAAAGAATATTCATCTAAGACTTTTATCCCAGGAGTTTTAAATGGACTTGGAAGTTTTGCAGGTATGTTTGAACTTGGTAAATATAAGAATCCAGTGATTGTATCTGGAACAGATGGAGTGGGAACAAAATTAAAAATAGCATTTCAAATGAAAGTATATGATACAGTGGGGATAGATTGTGTAGCCATGTGTGTAAATGATGTTTTATGCCATGGAGCAAAACCCCTGTTCTTTTTAGACTACCTGGCTTGCTCTAATTTGGAAGCGGAAGTTGCGGCAGATTTAGTTAAAGGTATATCAAATGGATGTATTCAGGCGGGTTGTGCTCTAATTGGAGGAGAAACTGCTGAGATGCCTGGCTTTTATTCTAAAGGAGACTACGACATGGCAGGATTTACTGTAGGTGTTGTAGAAAAAGATAATATAATAAATGGAAGCACGGTACAAGAAGGAGATGTTCTTATAGGAATAGCATCTAGTGGAGTTCACAGTAATGGATATTCATTAGTAAGAAACATTATAAAAAACTTGGATGAGGACTTTTTAGATACAACTATAGGAAAAGTACTTTTGACACCCACAAAGATATATGTAAAACCTGTACTTAAGCTTTTGGATAAATTTGAGGTTAAGGCTATGGCTCACATAACTGGGGGAGGATTCTTTGAAAACATACCTAGAATGTTTAAAGATGATTTTACTGCAGTTATAGATAAGAAAAGCTTTGAAGTTCCGCCTATATTTAAACATATAATGGAATTAGGAGTAGAAGAAAATCAAATGTACAATACTTATAATATGGGAATAGGTTTCGTATTATGTGTGGATGCTAAAGATGCTAAAAGTGTAGTGGAAGAATTAAGTAAAATGGACGAAAAAGCATATATAATAGGAACTGTAAAAAGAGGGGAAAAGAAAGTATGTTTAAAATAGCAGTTTTGGCTTCTGGAGGAGGTACTGACCTCCAGTCTATAATAGATGCAATTGAAAGTGGATATATAAAAAATTCAAGTATTGAGTTCGTAATAAGTGATAGACCTGGTATTTATGCTTTAGAGAGAGCTGAAAAGCATGATATAAAATCCTATGTGCTGGACAAAAAAATTTATAAATCGAATATTTCTCAGGAAATATTAAAGATGCTTAAAGGCAAAGTTGACTTAATAGTATGTGCAGGTTGGCTTTCCATACTTAAAGGAGAGTTGATTTCAGAATTTAGAAATAAAATAGTAAATATACATCCTTCTTTAATACCGTGTTTTTGTGGAGATGGTATGTATGGTATTAAGGTCCACGAAAAGGCAATTGAATATGGGGTTAAGGTATCAGGCTGTACTGTACACTTTGTAGATGAGGGTACAGACAGTGGTCCTATAATAGTTCAAAAGACAGTGCCTGTATATTTTGAAGATACTCCAGAAATACTTCAAAAGAGAATATTAGAAGAAGAGCATAAAGCCCTTCCTGAGGTTATCAAACTTATTTCTGAAAATAAAATAATAGTGAAAAATAGAATAGTAAAAATTTTAAATTAAAATAAATTGGGGGCATAAACTATGATAAATCGTGCATTGATAAGTGTTTATAACAAAGGAGGTCTTTTAGATTTAGCAAAGTTTTTAATAAATAGAGGAGTTGAAATAATATCTACAGGGGGAACTTATAGATATCTAGTAGAAAACAATATAAAGGTTACAGAAGTATCTAAAGTTACAGGATTTGATGAAATATTGGATGGAAGAGTAAAGACACTTCATCCAATTATACACGGCGGCATACTTGCAAAAAGAAATAATAAAGAACATATGGATACTATAAAGAGCAAGAATATAAAACCAATAGATATGGTAGTTGTGAATTTATATCCTTTTTTCGACAAGGTATGTGATAATATAACTTTTGATGAAAAAATAGAATTTATAGATATTGGTGGTCCAACTATGATAAGGGCTGCAGCTAAAAATTTTCAAGATGTAATAGTTGTTACAGATGTAAATGACTATTCACGAATAATTAATGAAATAGAAACTTCCGGAGACGTAAAATATGAATTTAGAAGAAAGCTTGCAGGAAAAGTATTTAATTTGATGTCTGCATATGATGGAGCAATAAGTAATTTCTTGCTTGAAGAAGATTATCCTGAATATTTAAGCATATCATACAGAAAATCTGAAGATTTGAGATATGGAGAAAATCCTCATCAAAGTGCAGCTTACTATACAGAAACTGTAGGCAAAGCTCCTATGAAAGATTTCCAGCAGTTAAGTGGAAAAAAACTGTCATACAACAACATGAGAGATATGGATATGGCCTGGAGGGCAGTAAATGAATTCGATGAAATATGCTGTGTTGCAGTTAAACACAATACCCCTTGTGGTGTAGCCCTTGGAAAAGACCTACATGAGGCTTATGTAAAAGCTTATGAGTGTGATTCTACTTCTATTTTTGGAGGTATTATAGCTGTAAATAGAAAATTAGATGCAAAGACCGCAGAGGAAATAGGTAAAATATTTGTTGAAATAGTCATAGCACCAGATTTTGACGAAGAAGCAGTTAAAATATTAAAGACAAAGAAAGATTTGAGAATAATTAAGTGTGACGTAAAACCTACTAATGATTTTGAAATGACGAAATTAGATGGAGGAATACTTGTACAATCTTCTGACGATAAATTGGTAGATGAAACTAAAGTAGTTACTGAAAAGAAACCTTCAAAAGAGGAAATGGATAATTTGATATTTGGAATGAAAGTTTGTAAATATGTAAAATCAAATGCTATTGTAGTAGTTAAGGACTTTATGGCTAAAGGAATTGGTGGAGGACAGGTAAATAGAATATGGCCTGCATGTCAAGCACTTGATAGGGCAGGAGACGGGGTAGTACTTGCTTCAGATGCATTTTTCCCATTTAGCGATGTAGTATGTGAAGCAGCAAAGCATGGTATAAAATCTATAATCCAACCAGGAGGTTCCATAAAAGATGCTGATTCTATAGCTGAATGTAATAAAAATGGGATTTCCATGGTATTTACAGGGGTAAGACATTTTAAACATTAATTCTTAATATGAAAAGGGGGATTTTATATAATGAAGGTACTTGTAATAGGTTCCGGTGGAAGAGAACATGCTATTTGCTGGAAAATATCTCAAAGTTCCAAGGTGGATAAAATATTTTGTGCTCCAGGAAATGGAGGAACGGATATAGTAGATAAATGCAGTAATCTGAACATAACAGACATAGATGAACTTATAGATTTTGCATCTAAAGAAAATATAGATTTAACTGTGGTAGGCCCTGAAGGACCACTTACAGAGGGCATAGTGGATAAATTTAAAAGTAAAGGACTTAAAATATTTGGACCAAGTTTAAAAGCTGCTCAGCTTGAGGGAAGTAAAATATATTCTAAAGATTTCATGAAAAAATATGGAATTAAAACTGCTGAGTATTGCACTTTTGATGATAAAGACAGCGCTTTAAAATACATAGAAAATTGCAGATATCCTGTAGTTATAAAGGCTGACGGACTAGCAGCAGGAAAAGGCGTTTCTATATGTCAGGATTATGAGGAAGCAAGTACCACACTAAATGATTTTATGGTAAAGGACGTATTTAAAGGGGCAGGAAAAAATGTGGTTATTGAAGAGTTTTTAGAGGGAGTAGAGGCCTCAATACTTACAATAACAGATGGCAGTACTATTCTTCCTTTTATATCTTCAAAGGATCATAAGCAAATATATGATGGGGGTCTAGGACCAAATACAGGTGGAATGGGCGCCATAGCTCCAAATCCATACTGCAGTGAGGAAGTTTTAAAAGACTTTGAGAAAAATATAATGGAACCTACTTTAAGAGGAATACAGCAGGAAAACCTAGATTATGTGGGTATAATTTTCTTTGGTATTATGATAACCAAAAAGGGAGTTTACTTGTTAGAATATAACGTGAGAATGGGTGATCCTGAAACTCAAGCTGTACTTCCACTTATGAAAAGTGATTTTGTAGATCTTATAGAAGCTGCTATAGCTGGAAAGCTTCGTGAATTTAATTTGGAATGGGAAGGGGGAGCTTCCTGCTGCGTTGTAGCTGCTTCTAAAGGTTATCCTTTAAAGTATGATACTGGCTTTAAAATAGAAGGTATAGAAAAATGTAGTAATGTTTTTGCTGCAGGGGTTAAAAAAGAAAATGGACAGTTTAAAACATCTGGAGGAAGGGTTTTAGTAACTTACGGAATTGGAAATGATTTAAATTCTGCCGTGGAAACTGCTTACTGTAATTTGAAAAAAATAAATTTTCCGGGCATGTATTTTAGAAAAGATATAGGAAAGTAAGCTATAATTTTAGTGCAGAATTTAGTAAAACTGATCTACCTTAATTTTCATAAGGTAGGTCAGTTTTTAAATTAACAAAATGTAAAAGATTTTTAAGTGGAAATAATTTTAAAATAATAGTAAAATAGTTCTATACTGTATGGAGGTTAATTTAAATGAGTGATTCGAGAAATAGAACAAGAAAAAATAAAAAAAGGAAAACAAAGTTTTCTCCTAAACTGTTTTTTTTATTTATAATTTATGAGATTATAGTGGTTGTAGTTACTAGTCCTTTGCTGGTATTTTATGGGCCATTTAAAAATGTAAAAAACCAGATAGTAAGTACGGCTATGGCTACTTTTACTCATCAATACATAGCTACTCTTTTTTTGTCAAAAGATGAAATAAATAAAATACTTGAGGAAGGTAAGAGCGGCCAAACTACAAGTCAGGAAGCTCAAAATCTAAATGATGTAAATATAAATCATGTAGGCGATAAGGACATAAAAAGGTATGATATACCTGGCACGAGATTTGACGGTTACATCCTTGAGATAACAGACCCTAAGAGAATACGTATAGGGTATACTAGCAAATTAAGAGAAGTTGGAGAAAGAACAAGTGAAATAGCACAGCGAAATGGAGCAGTTGCAGCCATAAATGGAGGTGGATTCACAGATAAATCTGGTGGAAAATATTGGGTAGGAACAGGAGGTTATCCAGAGGGGATTGTAATATCTGGTGGTAAAGTAATATATAGTGAAGTAAAATCTAATGAGAAAATAAATGTTACAGCTTTTACTCCAACTGGAAGACTTATAGTTGGAGACCACACACTTAAGGAACTACTTGCCGATGGTGTAACGGAGGCAATTTCTTTTAGAAACTCACTTATAATAAATGGAAAGACTGTATCAGTAGAAAACGAGGGTTTAAGTCCTAGAACAGCTATAGGTCAGAAAGCAGATGGGACAATAGTCATGCTAGCTATAGATGGTAGAAAAGGATTGAAAATGGGAGCTTCATTAAAAGAAGTACAAAATATACTTTTGCAGCAAGGTGTAATTAATGCAAGCAATTTAGATGGAGGTTCATCCACTACAATGTACTTTAATGGAGAAGTAATAAATAATCCTTGTGATTGGAACGGCGAGAGAACTGTAGCTACAGCTATATATGTAAAACCTTAGAGGAGAGTGTGGTAGATGAAAAAACTTAAGAGAATAATTGTGTGGACAATGATTCCTATAGTTATGGAATTGGCAGGCCTTTTATTAGTAGATAAATTTTATTTTGGTGGTGACGCTAATTTCAGTATAAAAAAAGTAGATACTACTTCAAAGCAGACAGCAAATAAAATTAGCGTAAAAATACCTGAAGATGCAAAGATGGTGAAAGTGTCCTATAGCGGAAATTACATATCATATTATGATGGTCAATCTTTACAGGTAATTGATACGTTAAAAAATAGCAAAAAAGAAATTGACCTAAAAAATGATTTATCCTATTATACCTGGAATCTGGATACGGATTATATACTTATAGCAGAAAAGACAAGTGGAGGATTAGAATCAAAAAATTTAAAATTTGAGACTTATGATGCAAAACGTGATTCTACTTATTCACTAAAAAATGAGGAAAAGAAGCAGGAGCTTTCAATCTTACTTCCAGATGATTCTTATGATGTAGAACATATAGCTTTTTCTGGAGCTAGCGGTGTAACTTATGTCAGCAGCGCTACTAATGGGGAAGGCAGCAGTAGAATATATAGAATTGATAGAATGATCAAGATGAATTTGGTTAATTTTGTAACATGCCAGCTTGGGAATATAGCTGTTATAAATGGTACAAATGGCGATGAACTTATATATGAAGATAGGACTTCCAATAGGATAAGAACTAGCAGGGGCGGCATAATAGCCACTGGTGAAAATGCTATGCATTATTTATTAAATACAGACAACAATGACAATATTTATATAGGAAATGGAGAAGACAATAAAGTTAATAAGATATTTGTGGCAAATCTTAAGACAAATAAAAACAGCTGGAAGATATACACACTTCCAAATTCTATAAATAAAAATGATATATATGTTACAATGAGTGGTAATATATATATAAATGATTCAAAAAATAGTCAGGTAAAAGATATTACTACAGGCAAAGTTACCAAGTATTCAGGAAACTTTGTATCTGTATATAAATATGGAGTAATAAGCAAAGATGATAATAAGCTAACAAACAGTCTATTTCAATTGGATTTAAAATAGTATAAGTTACCATCTTCTATAGAATAGTCTATAAGTTTTTCATTGTACAAATAGGATATGAATGCAGATATTCCTCCAAAATTTAAATGATATTCATAAAAGTTTAAAGATAAATTGTTTAAAATAGTTATGTCTTCTAATATGTTTTCTCTAGTGAGAGGTTGATCTAAAAGATCTAGAATTTGATTTTTATATTTATTTATATTTTCAATGTTTTTGTCCACCAAAGAATTTATTTCACTTTTATCCAGTATTTTTTTGGAGTGGCTTATTACAAAATAATCTGCATCTATGTTTTTGATTTTATTCAATGACAGGAGACTATCTTCTATATTATATAAGTATGGAAAAGAGTATTTATCCAGTATCTCACTGCTAAATATGGAATCTCCAAGGAAACATACCTTTTCAGGAGTTACTATTCCTATATGCTCTATTGAATGGCCAGGAAGTGCAATGATGTTAAACTTCTCGTCATTCAATTTATTTATGCCATATTCTAAAATGAAATCTACCTCCAAAGGTTTATTACTTCTGTTAAATGCTTTTGAAGGGTAGGATGAGGAAAGAATAGAGGAAAAAAGGTCTGTATTTTCCATAAATAATTTTTCCAACTTAGATGTATATACTAGACATCCTGTATAATTTTTCTTAAAGTATAAATTTCCACCGCAGTGGTCTAGGTGGCTGTGTGTATTTATTATGTATTTGGGATGGAGGTTGTTTTCTGTAAGTAAGTTTTCTATTTTTTTGGCTTCGGTGTTGTTTATGCCCGTATCTACAATTAGGCAGTTTTTATTTTTAAATACGAATACTCCACAGTTAGTTGGGCCGTCTATGTAATAAGTATTTCCTTTTATCTTATTTAAAGTCATTAAAAACACTTCCTTGAAATATTTAAATTATTATTTTGCATACATAGATGATAACATATTTTATCTTTAAAACAAATATAGTTTCCAATATGAAATGAAATTTTGAAATTAAGGGTTTATAATGATATAATTTTTAATAGGTATTTTTACGTTAAGATAATTTTAAATGGAGGTATTTTATATGGATTCAGCTATGTCAGGGTTACTTATATTTATGGGATTTATGGGCGTTATTCAAGGACTTGGAATGAAATATAGCAAGGCTGTGAGGACAAAATTTAAATTGAATGCAGAAGGTGTAGATCAAAAATATGTTAATTTTAAGGCCAATTTCTTAATTATAATTGGAGGAATAATATTAATATTTGAATTAATTACTTTTATAAATCCTCCATTTGGTAATAGATTGGAAATAATGTTACCAGCAGTTTTGCTTTTAGGTATTACCTGGGATTTTATATATAAAAGAAAGAGAATTAAACAGAATAATAAAAAATAAAATTTAAAGTTAAAAGGTCTGTACAAGTTGTGTACGGACCTTTTAACTTTAGCTCTTTCTCATACTGCACAAATTCCTATTTGGGCATCTGGAACAATCATGGTCTTTTTTGTTTAATTTTATATTCTTATCAGCTCCATATATATATGCCATAGAACGCATAGAAGAGAGCATATAATCTTCATTTACAGTTAAATTTAAAAAATTCTCAGCATCTAGTTTGTCTAATATATACTTTTGACACTTGAGAGGAATTTCACCATCTCCAGGAGATATTCTACAGCTCAATCCTAGATTTAACCCTTTAGCCTTATCATAAATGTGGCTAAAGAGTTGGGAACTGAGTTCAAATAAGTAAGATGAAGCCATAGCATCAAGTATCATACCTTCCTTCATATTTCCATAGGAAAAGAATTCAGTTACTTTACCGGTACAAGCATCACCCATAGTTATAATGCAGTATACAATGTATTTATAATTTTTTACAGCTTCAAAGTTAAATGTATCTTCTTTTTTTTCTATTTCAAATATTCCAGTTGGTTCTATATTTTCATATAAAATAGGAAGAAGTTTCTGGTATAAATATTCCATTTCTTCATCTTTTAGTATACTTCCATAGGACTTTAAAGTTTGTATTACTTGATCTTTGTTTAATTTAAAATCAAAGTCCAGTATTACATCCATTTTTATTACCCCCAAAGTATTAGTGTACTACTCAACTTTCGCAGTTTAAAAACATTGCGAAGCAAAACTTTTTGAGAGGACAGAGGACAATTGACAGACGACAGTGAAGGAGGATTTTTCTCCGCTACACTACGAAAAATCTTTAATTTAAAAGAAACTCACGTTTTTTTGTTTCTAAGAAGTAGTTTTTGAGCAAGCAATTATCTGAAAATCACAGATTTTAGAGCCTGCTTAAGAGATGTTTTGCATTAGCAAAACAAGCTTAAAAATAAATTAGTTTTCTGACGTAAGGAGGAAAACTCACCTTCATTGTCCTCTGTCCTCTGTCAATTGTCCTCTTGAAAAAGTTGCTTCGCAAAGTTTTTAAATTAAGTCAAAATTTCGTATGTGCGAAAGTTAAGTTAATTAATGCTTTATATAATCAACCCACTGATTTCTAATATCCATAAAGTAATTATCACCTGTTATAGAGTAAATTGCTTCTAATAAATCTATATGAATCTTGTGATAATCTAAAGCAGGATTAGCATCTTTAGATGTCATTAAATGACTTAAATCATAACTGGTGAAACCACCTATGTCATAGTAAGGTAATACTATTTTCAAGGTTTTAATCCCTTCATTAAAATAATAACTTGTTTGTTCACCGCTTATGTCGGGTACTGTTTTTGAAAGTTGATCCCAATCGTATATACCTAATAATGTAAACATATATCCGTTCAATGTATAGGTAGGTGTTGTGTTTACATACTCTTGAAAGAATATATCATCTTTAAATTTAGGTTCCAGACTTCCAAGGGTATCCATAACTCCACCTTGGCTTATTGGTGTTATTAAGTAATTAAATGCTCTATTTCCTGCATCTATATATTTGTGATTGTTAGTTATTTCATAAGCACGGGAAAAAACATTTAAAGCTTGTCCCTGAGTCATACTAGATGTCCAACCTACTCCAAGTAATTCATATGAATAGTAAGGAAATTCATATCTGAAACTTCCATCAGTATCCATATGGTCTATAAGAAAATCAGCACATTTTATAAATTGATTTAATACAGAAGTATCCCCATCTAAATATTTTGTATGTAGATAAAGTGCATATTGACATATGGTAGCAAAATTATATTGATTTCCATACTCTGTATAGTTAACCATTGGAATTCCATTGCCGTCAAATGTTAATAAATAGGTGTTTATAGAATTTATATACTTTGACATAGCTCCATATTTAATAGGAGTATCAAAATTAAAATTAAAATTCTTATACATTTCAATAGCATTTTGGACTATTGCTTTAGAACTTTCTTTATAAATGTATTTACTTGCTATAGGATTTTTTGACAATGCAATGTTTCTATATATTGTTGCATTGATTTTAACATTTTGGGGAACTTGTAATCCAAGTAAATAATTATAAATATTTAATGCTGTATCATAATTGCCGTTATTATGAATTTTTACTGCAGTATCTAATAAATGGTATGCGTCGTTGTCAAAAGCTAGTTTTAAATTATAATCGTTAGGATATAATGAAATACCTAAAGCTATGTTTTTAAAAGCAGTTAATTCATCAGAAGAGGCTTGGCTATTGTAGGAGTTAATAAAGTCATCAGGTGTAATATCTTCTGAATCTGCAAAAAATCTATTTATTAGATAATTTGGAGTAACATCTTCTTCACCTATTACTATACACTCTTTTAGTGTGCTTTTGTTTGATCTGATCATTTTAACCTGATCTGAGGACATGTTGTCATTTACTAGTAATACAGGTGAATCACTTTTAGCAGCTAGGGGAGAAACAGACAACCCATCTGGATAATTTATTCCAGCTGCTACATATATTTTTTGCGTTTTTGAAAGGTCATAAAATTTGCTAATTACATCTGCATTTGTTTCATATCTAGTTTGACCACTTAATCTTTCATAATCACCAAAATAAGAAGCGGTATCATCAGGGATAACACCTTGTCCACCAATTACATAGGTTTTTAAGGGTTTTAAGGTATTTACATAATCCTTAAGTACATCTGGAACATCACTTTTTGGAGTTAAAACAATAGGTGCAACTTTACTTGAAGCATAGGATGAAATGGATAAGGCATCTGCAAAACTTTCTGATGAAACAACAAATAGCTGATTACCTCTAATTTCTTTTGCAATTTCAATAGAAGTTTCAATTCTTGTAGATCCACCTAATCTTTTCACATTCAAGTTTTTTTGTGTTAGTTCGGTTTCTATTTCACTAGAAATGGCACTTGTTCCACCAATTAAGAATATAGTTTTAACACCTAGACTTGTCAATTTGTTTTGTATTTCAGTACTTAAAGTGTTTCCATCTGTCATTAATAAAGGTGCATTGTACTTGGCACTTAAAGGTGCTGCACAAATTGCATCTGGAAAATTCTCACCTGAAACAATAATTGCATAATCAGAATGAGAACTCCATCCATAATCAGCTATTTTCATATTAGTTGAATATCTATTTGGACCAGCTAACCTTGTTATAGTTGGATTTTGAGACTCGGCATTGATTGTAGTAGTTTTTGAAAATATTAGTACTGTAGAAATTATTAAAGTAGTTATAATTTTTTTAGATAACATAGTTTCCTCCGATTTAGGTAGCTGTGAGCTAGAAAACAAAATTAAAATCCATATAAATCATATCATTGTATCATAAAATTATCAACAATAACAATTGTCTAGAATAACTATTGATATTTAAAAGTTTGAAGGTTTTGTCGAAAATTTTGGCTATACTACTATACAAAAAAAAGATTATTTGATAAAGTATACATTAATATGTTATTATTTCATATATTAGGGTAAATTATGAATACAGTAATTGTATAATTTATTACAGTATTAACATTTTTAGTAATATGGATAACAGGTTTAGGTATTGCTGAAAGCAGACATTTGAACATCTACAAATTAGAGAAGTAATAACCTACTTTTTGCTTCCAGCTCGTAAACCCGCATAAAATCTATACTAGTAAGGTCAATGAAAGCCAAATGGACAAGCCTTGAAACCTTTAGATAAGCCAGTTCCCATTTTTGAAAGCGAAAAATAGGTAATAAAGAAAATTATTGGTGCAAATGATGATATATGTACATTACTAAGATGATAAGTAATTCATGTAAGACACAATATAGTTTTGAAATTTTTAATGAACATCTTGATTTAATGTTATATTATCATAAACAGTTTCTAATATAGGTGTGTAGAGACATGAAAGACTTACTGGAATCAATCGTCTTAAATAAACTGAATACTTAGATTTATATTAAAAAAACTAAAAATTTGTTTTCATATTTTTGAGGTGTATTTATGTTATTTAGTAGTTTAACTTTTGTATTTATTTTTTTGCCATTAGTAATATTTTTGTATTACTTGCTGGATAAAAGGTTAAAAAATTACGTATTGTTGTTGTTTAGTTTGTTCTTCTATGGGTATAGTTGCCCAAAGTTTTTGATTTATTTGGTAACTTCTGTGCTTTTTAATTATATTCTTGCTCTTATGATAAATAAATTTAAGAAAGACAAATTTAAAGCGAGATTCTTTTTAATATTAGACATATGTTTAAATTTATCTATTATAGGATATTTTAAATACAGTAATTTTATATTAGAAAATATGAATTTACTATTTAAAGCGAAGTTTCAAATAACAAATATTATTATGCCCATTGGAATATCTTTCTATACATTTCATTCATTGAGCTATATAATAGACATTTATAGAGGACATGCAAAAGTATTGAAAAATCCACTTACTTTACTACTCTATATTTCTTTTTTCCCTCAATTAGTTGCAGGACCCATTGTAAGATATGAAACGGTAGCTACCCAGTTGTATGACCGGAAAGAAACTATTGATAAGTTTGTTACGGGCATTCAAAGATTTATTATAGGTTTAGCCAAAAAAATGTTATTAGCTAATTCTATGGGATTAATAGCGGACCAAATATTTAGCATGAAGGTAGACACGTTATCCGTTTTATCCTGTTGGATTGGCGCAGTTGCATATACTTTACAAATTTATTTTGACTTTTCTGGTTATTCTGATATGGCAATTGGCTTAGCAGGTATATTTGGCTTTAGTTTTTTAGAAAATTTTAATTATCCATATATATCTGCATCTGTAACTGAATTTTGGAGGAGATGGCACATCTCCCTTGGCTCTTGGTTTAGAGATTATGTGTATATTCCACTTGGCGGTAATCGTGTTAGTACCCTTAAGTGTTTTAGGAACATTTTTATAGTATGGTTTCTGACAGGATTATGGCATGGAGCTAGCTGGACTTTCATAATTTGGGGACTATACTATGGTGTTTTACTTACGTTAGAAAAATATATATTAAAAAGAAATATTGAAAAACTTTGGAGTGGAATTCAGCATATTTATACTATGTTTTTTGCAACAATTGGGTGGGTTATTTTTAGATCACCTGATATCTATTATGCTGCTAAATATATTAAAAATATGTTTGCTATTGGATCAACTACCTTAGTTTCTAATCAAGCCATATTTTATATAACAGAATATAAATTTGAATTTTTGATGGCTATTATTTTTTCAATGCCTGTAGGGATTATTGTTAAAAGATTTATAATTGCTTTAAAGTGTAGACCTCTGGAATATTTGCTTATCAATTTTGCTAAACCGTTAATTGATATAGCTTTATTTGTTATTACCATAATCTATCTAACAAATTCAACTTTTAATCCATTTATATATTTCAGGTTTTAGTGAAAATGATTGAAAGGAGTGACGGTTAACTATGAGCAAACTAAGAAATACGATTTATATGTTAGGCTTTCTATCTATTATATTTACAGTAAGCACAGTATTTTGTGTGGTTCCTCAAAAAGAGATTTCTAATATCGAAAATAGAAAGTTAGCACAAAAGCCTAAAATGAACATAGAAAATATTTTAAATGGTAATTATTTTAAAGAATTTGATAGCTATGTAAATGACCAAATACCAGGTAGAGATACTTTTATAAAATATTATACTAAAATAAATATGGATGTTTTGAAGAAGAAAAAAATAAATGATGTTGTTATAGGTAAAGATGGATATTTATTATCATATAGCCCTTATCCTTTTGATAACTATAAATTCAACAACAATGAACAAAAAAAGGAAAAGGATAGTATTTTAAAATCAGTAGACAACATTACAAACTTGAAAAATTATATTAAAACTTACGGTGGTGATTTTTATTTTGTTGGAGTCCCGAACCAAGTATCCTATTATAAAAACAAATATCCCAAGTATTTTTATAATTACTCTGATATGCTTGCATTTAGAGATAAGTTTATGTTTTCCAAGTTAAATGAAAATGATGTAAAAAATATAAATATGTACGAAATATTTAAACAGTCTGGTAAAGATTATATTTATTTTAAAACAGATCATCACTATAATTTTGATGGTGCTCTGATGGTTTATCAAGCTATAATAAATAAAGCTTTAAAACAAGGAAATATAAGAACTCTTAATGCATTAAAATACGATGATTTTAATGTAAGTATACTTAATAATAAGTTTATTGGATCAAGAAATAGGCAGTTATATGGCTTATTTCCAAACAATGATAAGATTAAAATAGGATATCCTAAAAAATCTGTAAGTTATGAAAAGTTTGATAATGGAATCTTAGACAATACTATAAATTATGTTCCCCAAAACCCAAAAGAAGCTGATAGTTACGAAGTTTATATGGGAGGTGACAAGCCTGAAACCATTATAAAAACTAATAGAAATTACTTAGATAATGTATTAATTTTTGGAGATTCCTATACTAATGCAGTAGAAACTTTATTATATCTTAATTTTAATGAGACTAGATCTTTAGATTTAAGATACTATAACAAAAAGAGTCTTTATCAATATATTAAAGAATATAAACCTAACTTGGTTATTATGCTAAGAGATAATGGAAGCTATACTTTAGAAAGTGGTAATGGAAAGTTTAACTAATACCGACTAATGGTATACGATAATTGCTTTAGTACAAGTTTATGTCTTAACGTGAGTTTGTATTTGCTCAATAAGTGAGGGTAATTGATTTTAAAACTATAATTTTTAAAATCAATTAAATAAACTCGTGAAATTTATGAAAAAAGCTTATTTTTATATAACAATATATTGAAATTTTTCATTTGATTTCAATATAAGTATTGACTATCCAACCCGTAAACCTTGTAGTTTAGCCTACCCTTAGATATTGAGCAAATACCTTTTATTCTTATAAGGTCTATTTAATCTTGATAATGTCTGAACTGCTTGAATTCCTTCTAATGTTTTATCAATATACATAGCACATAACTTTGGTTGATCATAGCTTGTCTGATATTTATTTGCAACCAATAATAATTGATATTCATTGGTATTAAATGATTTTTCTATTGCTTTTTTATATAAAAGTACATCCTCTCTTGATGAAGTAACAACTATCCTTATAATTTATTTACTTCTTTATTATATATTTCATTAAAATATTTTTTAAACAAAGGTTCATTTTCTAATGCAGTTTTAGTATTAATTAATGTATCTTTAACTAAATCTTTGGATATACTTAAATTTAATTTAGCATATCCTCCTTTTCCATATTTACTTATTAAATGACTATGGACATTATTATACAATTTATCTTTAGATATAGAATTATTATATTTAGATAAAGTATATTTAATACTTCTTGATATCATACTGTTAATATCAAGACTTCCTAGTTTATCTGCATCTGATACAACCTTTGAATATGTAGAACTATATATTTTATTCCCTGAAGCTCTATGTTCTTTGCAAGAATTAGCAATTAATCTTATTTCTCTGTCTGAAAACCATTTTGATAAATTTTTATCTTGTAATACATATTTTTTAGAATATGTATGATGCTCCTCTCTATTTTTATAAAGTCCTATATCATGATATGCTGCAATTGTTAAACAAATATTCAAATCCAAATCTAATTTTTTCCCTAATAATAGTGAATATTTTATGACAGATTTCACATGAGATATATTATGAGCAGAATCAAATTCAGTATATTTAGGAATTATATTATCCTCAAGATATTTTAATAACTCTTTATTTAACTCTTTATTCATTTTCATTAACTCCTTCTCCTTTATTTACAAACTTTTCTAAGACTTTCTTAGTAAGTTTTTTTCAACTTTGCCTTTTGCATTATCACTTATTATCTTATCATATATCTTATCATATGTAATCCAATCTAGATAATAACTTATTAACTGCCTAATATAATAATGATATAGCCACTAAGGGCTATGTTCTTAATAAGTTCCTAAAAATAAGTAACGGAAGAAGGATTTCTTCCTTCATCGTATAGTTTTAAAAATGATTACAGTGAAAAGACCTTATGAATCAGCTATTGCAGCAAATACAGGGCATATTCTAGTTCATGAAACAGGAGCTATTGAAGCAACAGGACATAAGGTTATTTCTATAGAAGTAAACGATGGTAAATTAAGACCTGAAGACATTAAACATGTTTTGGACACACATACTGATTAACATAACTCTGTTATTCGACTTGTAACTTCTTGGGCAACAAAAAAAGATAAGGTCTTAGAGTTTATTGATGATTTGAAAAATGAATAGAAAAAATATAAAAGCTCAAAAATTTTCTAACTAAATTATAAACTAATAAACAGGGACTTATATTATCACAGCAAGCCCTTGCTTATTAGTTTATATTAAATAACATTTATTCGCTTTATAATTTTCTTTAAACCTTGATTTTACTTACTTAGTTTAACTACAGTTTCCACGTGGGGAGTGTGTGGAAACATATCCATAAGTTTTACTTTATCTACCTTGTAACCTGCATCGATTAATACGTTTAAATCTTGAACTAAAGTTTTAGGATTACAGGATACGTAAATTATTCCAGGCGCATTAAAATCACTTACATATTTTAATGCTTTAGGATGAACTCCCGGCCTTGGTGGATCAAGTATTATTACGTCGGGATTATCCACTAAAGTATTTAAAACGTCTTTTACATCTCCAGCTATGAACTTACAATTTTTTATATTATTTAATTTGGCATTTTCATTGGCAGAAGCAACAGCCTTTTCTACAAGTTCTACTCCTATTACCTTCTTTACGCCGGAAGCTAAAACTTGACCTATGGTTCCCGTACCGCAGTACAAGTCAAAAACTGTTTTTGAGGAAGCATTCCCAAGAAAATTTTTAATTATACCATATAGTTTTTCCGTACCTCTTGAATTAGTCTGAAAGAAAGATTCAGGAGATATTTTAAATTTTAGTCCTAAAATTTCTTCTATAATATAATCCCTACCATAGAGTGTTTCTACTTTATCCGCTTTTACCATATCTGACAGATTGTCATTTACAGTATGAAGTATCCCAACTAATATGCCTTTATAGTTGAGACCTTGTAATAATTTATTAAATTCACTTAAATCAAATTGTATTTGTGAAGTTGTTACAATGTTTATAAGTATTTCTCCGGTATTTCTACCTTTTCTCAATACTAAATTCCTTAAATATCCATTGTGATTTTTTATTTTATAATATGGTAAATTTTTTTCTCTGAAATAAGTCACAACTTTATCTAAAATAAGTGTAAAATCTGCATCTACTATGCTGCAATTATCTACATTTACAACACCAAAAGATCTTCCCTTTATATGCATTCCAAGGGTAAGTTGTCCTCCCCTTTGTTCATCGCCAAAGGTAAATTCCATTTTATTCCTATATTCAGTTTCTTCAGGACTTTTTTCTATGCCTAGAAATTCAAAATCACAAATGGATGCCTTTTCAAATAGATCTAAAACTTGTTTTTCCTTTAGTTCCAATTGCTTATCATAAGGTATAAACTGGGATGTACATCCACCGCATAAATTAAAATGGGGACAAAAAGGATCTACTGCATAATTTACATTTTCAAGTATTTCTGTAACTTTAGCTTCCACATAATGCTTTGTTTTCTTTGTAATTCTGGCTTTTACCTTTTGGCCGGGAACTGTATTTTTTATGAGTACGTCCATATCATTTTTTTTAGCTATTCCTACAGCGGGAAATTGTAGTTTTTCTATGAAAAATTCATATTCGCTTCCTTTTTTCAACTTTTAATCTTTCCCTTCTATGGATGTTGTTTTAGCGAACTTTTCACCTAATGTTTTCTTTAATTTGCAGCTTTTCATTACAACAGGATATAGAATTAGTATTACTATAAATAGTATAATAAATACTCCCCTCATATCTGATATATAGTATCCAAATATAAGTCTTAATATCAAGTCAAATAAATATAAAGCTGCAATTGAAACTACAGCTGATACAGCTGTGTCTATGAAAGAAACTTTCAAATTTCTCATTAGAGTTCCGGTTTTCTTATTTGGAGTATCCTCACTAGATTTAGTTGTAGATGAGGTTTCTTCATTAGCGTGTTTTTCTTCAATATGTTCTACTTGTTTATTTTTTTCTTCATCTTCTTTCTTTTTCTGTTCCTCTTCAATTTTTTTTTGTTCTTCCAATTCTTTATTTTTAAGCTCTTCAAGTTTTTTTTCTTCTTCTAAATTTTTATTTTTAAGTTCTTCCAAAAATTGTTTTTTAGCTTCTTCATCTACAGGTAGTTCTTCTATATTATTTTCTTTATTATCTTCTTTTTCTGCCATTAAAATATAACCTCCTAATTCTTTTAACTTCTCCATATAAATATATTATGCTACACTACAGCATTTATGTAAATAGGTATGAAAAAATACTTTCATTTTGTTAACATATTGTTCTATAATTATACATATTAGCTTTATTAATTTTAGTATTACAAATAATTGTAGGGGGAAAGTGGTATGGGCAAAATTAAACTTTTTTTTATAAATTTTATAGATGTAATTTTTTTTATATTTGTAGTGACACTTAAAATATTAGTATATGGAAATCATATGAACTCATTTAAAGGTTTATTCATTATAGCTTTAGCTTCAGTATTTGTATTGGCATCTGTTGGATGCATTTTTAAAACTAGAGGTCGTGCTAGATTTTTGTACATATGTAATTGCGTCATAAGTATATTTATAATAAGTGATCTTACCTATTATAAATATTTTAAAGATATTATATCTGTATCTGTACTGTTAAGTGGATTTCAGTTAAATGCCGTAAAATCTAGTGTGGCTAATCTACTGGACTTTAAAGATTTTTTATATCTTTTTGATATCATATTTATAATCCCTTTTATAAATAAGTATGTGGCAGGTCACAATAAAAAACTTTCTCCAAAAGTTAGATTGTCAATGTTTTTAACATTCCTTTTAATAGGTGTTTTGGTTGACTTTAAGAGTTTTTACGCTTTGTCTAAAGAACAGCCTAGGCTTCTCAGTACTATGTATAATAAAGTGTATATAGTGAAAAAATTAGGCACAGTAAATTATCACTGCTTGGATATTTATAACTGTGTTTCTGCAAATATAAATAGACTAACTCCTGTGTCTAAGGACAAGCTTCAGACTATAGAATATTTTATAGATAAAAGCAAGTCCAGTCATGAAAATTTAAATGGAATCGGACAAGGTAAAAATTTAATAATGATACAGGTAGAAGCACTTCAGGGTTTTGCTATAAATTCTTCTGTAAATGGAAAGGAAATAACCCCTAACTTAAATAGATGGATAAGACGGTCAGAATACTTTGATAATTTTTATTATCAGGTGTCAGCAGGGGGAACTTCTGATGCAGAATTTATGACAAACAATTCACTTTATCCCGCCTCAGCAGGTGCAGCGTATTTGCTTTACTCAGGTAATGAATTCAATGCAATGCCGAAAAATTTTGAGAGTAAAGGTTATTACACTGCAGCTTTACATGGATTTAGGGAAAGTTTTTGGAATAGAAATATAATGTATAAAAAGTTTGGTTTTGATACTTTTTATGGTGAAAAAAGTTACAAACAAAATGAATCTATAGGACTTGGTTTAAGTGATAAATCTTTTCTTACTCAATCTGTTGAGAAGTTAAAAAATATGAAAAGTCCTTATTATACTTTTTTAATAACTTTAACAAGTCATTTTCCCTATGATGATGTAAACAAGTATGGAGACTTTGATGTAGGAGATTATAAAGGAAGTCTTATTGGAAATTACATAAGGGCTATACATTATACAGATGAACAGCTTGGAATGTTTTTAGATGAATTAGATAAGAATGGAACTTTAAAAAATTCAATAGTTATATTGTATGGAGACCACTATGCAATGCCTAAAGATAAACAGAAACAACTTTTTAACTTTTTAAAAGTGAGTTCACAATCGGATTTAGAGTGGGAGAAGCTTCAAAAGGTTCCTATGTTTATTCATTTCCCTGATGAGTCTGTAAAAGGGGTAAATCATGTTTATGGAGGGCAGATGGATATATATCCTACAGTATGTAATCTATTTAAATTGAAAGAGGAGGATATGCTTGGAAAAGATCTTTTTAATCCTCAAAGTGAAAGAGTTATATTTAGAAATGGTTCCTTTATAGATAGAGATTGTTATTATTCTTCACAAGATGATATTTATTATGATGTAAATACAGGAAATAAAATTACTAAAACTGATAAACTTCAAAAAGAAGAAGATTATGTATTGAATCAGCTTAGCTACTCGGATTATATTTTAAGACACAATTTGATTAAAAAACTAAATTTAGATAAAAATAAATAATATATTTACTTTTATTTGGACAAGTGTTAGTATAAAAAATGTAATTAATTTAACATTATTTATAGTGCAGGGGTGCCATTTGTGCTGAGAAAAGTGTAAGCTTTAACCCTTTGAACCTGATTCGGATAACGCCGACGTAGGAAAGTCGCTTTAATATTGGATTCAAAGCACTGTTTTTATAATAGTGCTTTTTATTTTTGTTAGAGTATAAGGAGGAAATAAAATGTTTGTAGATGCACATAATCATATGGATTTTTATAAAGATAATTTAAATAATGCAATTGATAGCATAAATCTTCATAAGATTAAAACCTTGGGATGTTCTATGGATTTAGAAAGTTATATGTTTACAAAAAAATTAAATAAAGACAATAAAAATATAATCCCATGTTTTGGAATACATCCATGGGAAGCACATAAAAACTATAAGAATTTGGATAAGTTCGATGATTATGCAAAGGAATGTAAAGTCATTGGAGAAATAGGACTTGACTACTGTTGGGTTCCGGAAAAAGAAAAATATCCTTATATGAATACGGTGTTTAAATATTTTTTGGATAAAGCTAAAAAATATGACAAAATAACAAATATTCATACTAAAGGAGCGGAAAAGGAGGTATTGAATTATATAAAAGAATATGATTTGAGGACACCTATAATTCATTGGTACAGTGGAGATTTAGACATACTAAAAAAACTTTTGGAATGTGGGTGTTATTTTACAATAAGCGTTGATATAGGATATTCTAAACTTACAGATGAAATAGTAAAGCTTCTTCCGATAGATAGAATTTTAACAGAAACTGACGGACCTAATTCTCTTGAATGGGTGAATAAAAAATATGTATACCCTCGTGAAGTTATAAATATTGTAAAAAAAATTTCTTTAATAAAGAATCTTCAGTTTGAAGAAGTTAGAGAGAAAATTTATGACAATTTCAATAAATTAGAACTATAGACTGAAGGCGGGTGTATATGAAAAAAGTAAAAAATATTCAAAGTAAAATATATCCTATAGTTACAATAATAATAGTTGTACTTATATGGCAGTTAATAGTAAATTTTGCCCATGTTCCTGAATACATTATTCCTTCTCCTTTAGATATCTTAAAAACCCTTGTATCAGATTTTAAAAATATAATGGAAAATACGGAAACCACATTGTATGAATCTTTTATAGGCTTTTTTATATCCATAGCAGTTTCTTTTATATTAGCTGTGATAATGGATAGTTTTGAAATTGTGAGGAAGTCAATATATCCTATTTTACTAATATCTCAAACTATTCCAACCATAGCAATTGCACCTTTGTTTATAATATGGTTTGGATTTGGGGTACTCCCTAAAATAATAGTAGTTGTAATGGTATGCTTTTTCCCAATAGTTGTAAGCCTGGTAGATGGATTTGAGAAAGTGGACAGGGATTACATAAATTTATTTAACACTATGAAGGCTTCAAAATTACAGACATTTTATCACTTAAAACTTCCTTATGCCATGGTAAATTTTTTTTCAGGTTTAAAAATTGCAGCAACTTACATGATAATGTCTGCAATTATAGGCGAATGGCTTGGAGGAGACAATGGCATTGGAGTATATATGGTAAGAGCAAAAAATGCGTATCAATTGGATAAGGTGTTTGCTTCAATTTTAGTCATCGTTATTGTAAGCATTATAATAATCTATATCATAGATTTTATAGGTAGAAAAATAATACATTGGAGATAGAAGGGGATAATATGAAAAAAAATAAAATTATATTTTTAGTAATAACTGTGTTTATTGTAAGTTTGGTATTCGCAGGTTGTGGAACTGATAAAAAGAAACAAGCAGCTACTTCTTTAGACAAAACTACTGTAATACTTGATTGGACTCCAAATACAGATCATACAGGATTATATGTAGCGTTAGATAAAGGATATTATAAGGAGGAAGGACTTGATGTGAAGATAATTCAGCCTTCAGAAGGCAATGTGACAAACCTTGTAGCTGCAGGCAAAGGAGATTTTGGAGTAAGCTATCAAGAAGATGTAACTTATGCAGTTACAAGCAAACAGCCACTTCCAATAAAGTCTATTGCGGCAATAATACAGCATAATACTTCAGGTTTTGCATCACCTAAAAGCAAGAATATAAAAAGTGTAAAGGACTTTGAAGGAAAAGTTTATGGAGGATGGGGTTCACCTTCAGAAGAAGCTGTAATCAAAGCTGTTATGGAGAAAAATGGAGCAGATTTTAGTAAACTTAAGATTGTAAATATGGGAAATGATGATTTTTTTGCATCTACGAAGAAAAATGTTGATTTTGCCTGGATCTACCAAGGATGGACTGGAGTTGAAGCAAAACTAAAGGGTGAGGACTTAAATTACATACCTGTTAAGGATTTAGATCCTGCACTTGATTACTATACTCCTATTTTAATAACTAGCAATAAAAATATTAATCAAAATCCAGATAAAGTGAGAAAATTTTTGAAAGCTACAGCAAAGGGTTATGAATATGCTATAAAAAATTCTGATGAAAGTGCAAAAATACTTGTTAAATATGCACCGGAAATAGATAAAAAGTTGGCTGCACAAAGTCAGAAGTATATGGCAAAACAGTATATAGCAGATGCATCTAGATGGGGTGTAATGAAATCCGAAGTATGGAGCAGATATGCTAAATTTTTGCAAAGCAAAGGGCTAATTAAAAAGGAGCTAAAAACAAGTGATGCATTCACAAATGAATTTTTGCCAAAATAAACAGGATGATATTATTATAAAACTTAAAAATGTGAGTAAAAGTTTTGAAGAAAATTTTATATTAAAAGATATATCCATTGACTTAAAAAAAGGAGAATTTGTTTCTATTTTAGGGCCAAGTGGATGCGGCAAGAGTACTTTGTTCAATATAATAACTGGTATTATTAAAGAAGACAGTGGGGAGGTTTTAGTAAAGGGAGATCTAGGATATATGCAGCAGAAGGATTTGCTTTTGCCATGGAAAACTGTAATGGAAAATGTAGTACTTCCCCTTGATATAAGATATAGTAATAAAAAAGAATCCAGAGAAAGGGCTGCTAAGTATATTGAAATAGTTGGCCTTAAAGGATATGAAAAAAAATATCCTTATGAACTTTCAGGAGGTATGAGACAGAGGACAAGCTTTTTGAGAACTTTTCTGTCTTCTGAGGAAATAATGCTGCTAGATGAACCTTTTGGAGCACTGGATTCTATAACTAGAGGTAAAATGCAAAGATGGATTCTTGATATGAAACAGGAATTAAAAAGAAGCATACTCTTTATAACACATGATATAGAAGAAGCAATTTTGCTTTCAGATAGGATATATGTACTGTCTTCTAAACCTGGAATAGTTAAAAAGGAAATTAGAGTAGATTTTGAAAATGAAAACAAGAAAAACAGAATATTTTCTGAAAAACTTTTAGAAATGAAAGCAGATATTTTAAAGCTACTTTAAATTACTGATAAAAAATAAACACTATATAGAGTTTCTAAACAAAAAATCAACTTATACTCCGGATATTTTTTACAACCTTGAGCTCGTTAAATATTTTGATAAGGATAAGTAACTAATTTACAATTCACGATGCACAATTCACAGTTAACGATGATTTTCTGTTGTCACAGAAAATCTAAAGATTTGAAGTTCATAGTACTTAATTTTTAGATTTTTCATAACACTTGCGGAGAAAAATCTACTGAAATTGTGAATTGTGAACTGACTATTAAGGCTTATATACAAAATATTTAAAAGAGCTTCATTATTGTAAAAATATGGCTGGTATAAGTAAACTTTCTACTTAGAAACTCTATAGTTATTTGGATTTATCTATGTGGATATCTTTACCTAGTTGATATAATTCTAATCCTGTAGTTTGGTCTTTAGCATTTACATTAAATTTAATTTCTACATTGGATACCTTGAAGAAAAATTTATTCTGTGACTCTGGGAAGAGTTCATACTTTATTTTACTGTTATTTTGCTCATAATAAAGGTGACCCCCATTACTTGTTATAGATATATTTAGGCCTCCTTGAAGGATATAGTTTCCAACATATTTATCTAAAGTATTACTGTCCACTTTTACTACTCGTTTTGCACTTGGAAGTTCATAACTTCCACCCATGCATATATTTGCTAAAGTATCATTGAGAGAATTCACATTATAATATCCTACATTGGTGAGTATAATTATGGTTAAGTCTTTATCTGGATATCTTGCTATATTACTTGTAAAACCTAGAACATTTCCACCATGATATATTTCCCTTCCATATTTGCCGTCAGTTAACATCCATCCATATCCGTAATAAGGCCCATTTTTATCCATCTGTATATAATTTGTAAATATCTTTTTTAAAGTTGATTGTTTTACTAATTTTTCAGTATACAATGCTCTGTCCCATTTATATAAATCTTCTGTAGTTGAATATAGAGCACCTGCACCGTAAGAGCCATTTAAAGTTATTTCATCACTTGTAGGGAACTGGTCCAAGTAACCACTATAGCCTGTGGACGTATACATTTTATCAGCACCATTATAGCCTAAACCTGTACTTTCCATATTAAGAGGGTCAAATATATTTTTTTGGAGGTAATCAATATAGTTCATGCCACTTACCTTTGTAACTATATACCCAAGTAAAATATATCCGGAGTTGGTATAATCAAAATCAGTTCCTGGCTTGAATTCTAAAGGTTTATTTTTAAATAAGTTAATTACGTTATTTATATCTTTAAAAGAGTCGAGTTTCATAGACCAAAACTCAGGAAAATTAGTACAATTTTGAATCCCTGAAGTATGTGTAAGAAGATTTTTTATTGTTATAGTGTCGCCTTTAGGAAAATCAGTTATGTACTTGGATAGGGGGTCATTTTCATTGACTAATCCCTTTTCAACTAACTGCATTATTGCCATTGCTGTAAATTGCTTTGTCATTGAACCTATTGGAAATTCGGTTTGAGGTGCATTCTTAATGTTTTGCTCAGAGTCTGCTTTACCGTAACCCTTGTCAATAAGTATACTTCCATCTTTACCTACAAGTACACTTCCATGAAAATTGTCTGCACTTTGGAGCAAGCTTAAGTAATTATCTAATTTTTGTGTAGTATTCAAATTCCTGCTGGAATTAAATGTGTTTTTAAAATATTCTTCTGTATTTTTTACAGGAGTAAGTATTTTAGCTGTTTTTGTGCTGCTATCCCAATTTATTGTCTTACCAAGGAATTGGCTAAAAAACTCCAATGGAACAAATACAGTAGTGTTTTTAATAATAGGTGCTGTTGATAAACTAAAAATTTCATTATTTATAAGTACTTTTTTATTATTGTTTTCAAGTTTTATAGTGTAATTAGAAGTGGTAAGTATGGCAAAATCATCTTTTACTTCAATACTTGGATTGGTGTCAAGTTTTTGTATTACTGTATTAAGAGGCACCATAACTATTGAATTTGAATCTTGATAAGGTTGTCCATCTTTTGAAGAAATATTGGTTCCATCCATACTTACAGTAATTACATCTGAAGCTGATTTAGTAGCTATTGCGGGACTTGCAGTTACACTTACAATGGCTGCATTTGAAAATACGAGAAAAGTTGATATCAAAATACAAGAAAATACTTTTTTTATCATTGAATAATCATCCCCTCTATACTTATCTAGTAAAATTAATAAAATTTTCATTTAATATAAAAACATTACGAAGTAAACTTTTAGTGGAGAGTTGAGAGTGGAAAGTGGAGAGTTAATGTGGATTTTTTGCGATAGCTAAAAATCGACCTTCACTCTCAACTCTCAATTTTCAATTCTCAACTCAAAAAAGTTGAGTATATTATTATTTAAGCTTATGAATATAATAATAACATAAAAAATGGAAAACTCAACAACATTTACATAATTTAAAAGTTAATGTTGTTAATTTATTTAATCATAGTGCAAATTGTATTTACTCCATCTTCAATTTCCATGGTATCAGTTCTGCTAATGCTCAGTCTTATTAATTTATTCTGCGTATCAGTATTTAAGTAAAATATATTTGGATCTTTGAGAAGAACGTTTTTTGACTTTAATCCATTAATTATGTAGTCCGTGTGGGTATTGTTAACAACCTCAAAACTTGCAAAAAAACCTGAAGGTGGAATGTGCCAAATTATATTAGTGTTGTAAGAAGTTTTTACAAGTTTATTAAGATAGACCATTCTCTTAGAATATACCTCTCTAAGTTTTTTTATATGCACATCAAACATACCACTCTTTATATAAATTTCTAAAGCTCCTTGAGAAAGTACAGATGTGCTTAAATCATCCCATTTTTTATATTTTTCAAAAGTTTTTATTAGTGCCTTTGGAAGTACAACGGCAGAAATTCTCAATCCTGGCAATAATACTTTGGAATAGGTTTTTAAATATATGACTTTTGAGTGAGAATCTAAAGCATACATTGGGTATGATTTTTTTTCAATATCCAAATCAGCTAAGTAATCATCTTCAACTATATATACATTGTATTTTTGACAAAGTTTTAATATTTGTTTTTTTTCTCTATTGGAATATGAAAATCCTGTAGGATTGTGGAATCGTGGAATAATATAAAAGAATTTTATATCTTTATGTTTAAATATATTTTCGAGTTCATCAAAGTTTATTCCCTTTGAATTTCTACTTATACCCATAATGTTTACATTATTAAGTTTTAAAGATTCTATAACTCCATAATAAGTTGGTTCTTCGATAAGCACATTTTTTTTGCTATTTGGGAAATTTATCATAGTAAGTATGTTTATAGCTTGCTGAGAACCTGTTGTTATAAATATGCACTGTCTATCAGTGAAAATTTGATAATTTTGAAGCTGCTTTTGTATGGTACAAATTAAATTTTCAACTCCCTGTGTACTGGAAGGGGATAAGAGATTTTTTTTGTATAAATTTAATGCTTGATTTAAACAATTCCCAAATTCTTTATAAGGTAAGATCCGTTCATCTGGAGCAGATGTTGAAAAATCTATAATTTTATCATGAAAACTGTTATTTATATTTAGGCTGTTTTCAATAAGGTAAAATCCACTTTTAGGTACAGAGTATATTATATGATCTTTCATTAATAAATCATATGCCTTAGCAGCAGTTATTTTGCTGCATTTAAATTTTTCACATATGTTCCTTATAGAGGGTAATTTTTTGCCCGGTCTGATATGTCCATTAAATATTTGATTTTTTATATATGTACAAATAACTTCGTACTTCATAAATTTACACCTTTTTGTGAATCTGTACTAGGCCACATTAGAATTTTTTGCGTTGTATAGAAAATATATATTTTCTATACTTTAATTATACCATATATAAGGCTTTGGAAGGAGATATAAACATGAAACATTTACTTTGTGAAGATAAAAAAGAAGTAGATTTAAAATATGATATGCTAATTATAATTTTGGGAATTGGAGGATTTATTTCTGCTGCTGACAATTGGTTTGTATCACCTATACTTCCAGCTATAGCTTCAGAATTTAATGCATCAATTCCTAGAACTGGCATTATATTGACATTGTATATGATACCTTATGGAACAATGCAGCCTATTTATGGGTACTTTAGTGACTGCTACAGTAAAGTTAAAATACTTAAATTGATTATATGTGGATTTGCTTTAGGAACTTGTGGATGTGCACTTTCTAGTTCTTTATTTGTGCTATGCATATGGAGGACGGTAACAGGATTTTTTGCTGCAGGTATTATTGCCATATCTTTAGCTTTGATTGGAGATATTATTCCAGTTTCAAAACGACAAATATATGTTGGCAAATTTATGGGAATTGTTTTTCTGGGACAAGGTTTCAGTGCTGGATTAGGTGGAACTTTAGCTAAATATGTTAGCTGGCGTGTACCATTTATTTTTTTTGTTGTAGCTGCAATATGTACGGTATTTCTTTTGTTTACCATACCTAAAGACAATGTCGTTACTGTAGATGAGAAGTTTTTTATTAAAGTTAAGTATGTTTTGTTGACACCAAATGGAAAAATAATTTTTCCTATGGCACTTATTGTTGGATGCCTACTTCTAGGTTTGTATAGCTATTTGGGTGCTTTTTTTTATCATATTATAGGATTAGATTATATGGAATGTGGAGTAATTGTGATGTTTTACGGATTTGCCTGCCTGATTGCAGGTTCTATCATAGGGAAATTAAGTGTAAAAATAGGATGTAAAAATGTGATCATATTAGGTGAAATATTTGCTTTAATGGCTACTTTGTTTTTAATATTTTTCCACTGCTGGCAAATGGGTTTAGTTGCTACTATTACCCTTGGAGTTGGATATATTTTTGTTCAATCTACATTGGCTACCATGGCTTTTGATGTAGCATCTGATGCTAAAGGACTGGCTTCAGGACTAATTGGATTTGGCCTATTTTGTGGTGGTGGAATAGGTAGTGCTTTTAGTGGTTTTGTTATTAGCAAAACAAGTTATCAGCTACTATGGATAATTTTTTTTGTTTTTATTTTATCCTTTATTTTTATAACATATAAAATTCGTTTTAATAATGAATAAAACTTTTTTATGTAACAAAAACTATGAACAGAAAGGAGAGATAAGAATGAAATTAACAGTTGAAGATATGATAAAGCAAAAACTTCTTGACGAGCAGGAGAGCGTTAGAGATTATCAGGAGTATTCTGGTAAAATAGAAGATAAAGAAATAAACCAAGTATTTAAAAAATTTGGAGAAGAATCTGCCCTGCAAGCACGAGAGTTAGAAAGATTGCTTAATAAATTTGAAAGATAATTATATAAAATGATTTCATAGAAGGTTACCACAACCTTCTATTTTTTTATAGTTGCAGTCTATTGGGGATATAAATTCGTGAAAAAGATAAATATGAAATTATGAAATTACTGGACTTTTTTAATAAAGATAATATAATATAAATTGTGGGTCATTTTCCGTCCTTATATCTACGGGACGGAAATTTTATTTTCCAATAATTATTAAAGTATTTTGGAGGAGCGCTGCATGCATAATAAAAATATCTTGGAAAAACACAGATATGCTGTTTTAATTTTTACACTTATTGCCATACTTAGCTGTATAATTTTTAAAGTATCACTGTTTTATGCATTTTTTGTAAGTATAGTTTTTTCAACCTTTATTTTTGTGAAAAGCGGATTTGACATTGTTGAGCTGTTAGTAATGGTAAAAAATAGTCTTATTGAGTGTAGGCAACTGCTTATTTTAATTTTATTAATAGCAGCCTTAATTCCAGTATGGTTTTCATCCGGGGTAATACCTACAATAATGTATTATGGATTTCAATATATGAAGCATATGAATATTTTATTTGCGACTTTTATACTTACTTCTATTGTAGGAGTGTTTATAGGTTCTGCTTTTGCAACTATAAGTACTATTGGAATCGCAAGTTTAGGATTAGCAAAGGCATTTGGGATTCCAGACTATATCATTTTGGGAGTAATTGTTTCAGGTGCATTTTTAGCAGATAAGATGTCTCCAATTTCAGGACTTGTAAATCTTACATTAACTACTGTTAAGACATCGTATAAAAATATGTTATCATCTATGATTAAAATACTATTTCCTGCATACTTAATAGTTGGTTCAGTGTACTTTTATATTGGACAAAGATATAGCTTAGCGCCTAACTCTTCAAATATAAATAAGTATGCTACAGCTATTAAAAAAAGTTTTTTAATTTCACCACTTTTTTTACTAGTGCCTGCAATAATTTTTATGTTATCTTTTTTAGGTGTAAAAATAGTTAACTCGCTTTCACTTGGATTAATTGCCAGCATGATTTTATCTATAACAGTACAAAATACGAGTATTAGCGGCATTTTTGTGGAAGTATTCACAGGATATGCAGCAAACACAAAATATCAGTATTTGAATAAGATATTAGTGGGTGGTGGAATTATTTCCATGCTTGAAGTTTTGCTGATAATGGGGGGAGCTATTTCGCTGAACAGTATTTTTCAGGGAACAGGACTTATAAAACCTATAGTGGATAAGATAATTTCGACTATAAAATCAAAGGAAGAATTAATTATAAAGACTTGTGCTATAAGCGGGATATCAACAATAGCTTGTGATCAAACTGTTGGCATAATATTACCTGGACAACTTTTAAGAGGCAAATACGAAGAATTAGGTGTGGAAAACAAGATTCTAGCTAGAACTATATCTGATACTGGAACTATTATTGCTCCATTAGTTCCATGGAATGTGAATTCTCTATTGATTTTAGCAGTTACAGGTATTTCTACTGTTAAATATGCACCTTACGCTTTGCTGTGTTACACGTTGCCAATTGTTACTATACTTGTAACCTGCATTTTCAAAATCAAAAAATCAGGATAATATAATTATTTACATTAATGGAGCAAACATTCTTAAGATTGATTCTACAATTTTTTTTGAGATACTTCTTTTTTTCCATACATCTTTGTCTATTTTTTTTGATACTTTTATAGTTCTTAAAAAATCTTTATAAATATCATCTATTATAGGGACATTGTACAGGTAGGTTGCACATTCAAAATGTAAATATAAACTTCTATAATCCAAGTTTATAGTTCCAACTACTGCACATTCCCCATCAGATACAAAAGTTTTCCCATGGATAAATCCTGGTGTATATTCGTATATTTTTACTCCAGAATCTAATAATTTGTCGTAATGAGATCTAGTGAGAATTTGTACAATTTTTTTATCTGGAATAAAAGGTGTTATTATTCTCACATCTACCCCCCTTTTTGCTGCCAGGGAAAGAGCTAGTGTCATTTCGTAGCCTATTATCAAGTATGGGGTAGTAATATAAATATAATCTTTGGCACTGTTTATAATGCTTAAATATACATATTCTGCCGTTCCATCATATTTTGTAGGACCACTGTTGTAAGGCATTACAATACCCTGACTTTCTTCCAGCTTATGTGAAATCTTATATTTTGAAAAATCCTCCTTCTTTTTTGATAGGGACTGCCACATCCGTAAAAACATAAGTGTAAAACTGTAAACTGCCTCTCCTTCTAAGCATACAGCCATGTCTTTCCAGTACCCATATTTTTTATACCTATTTATATACTCGTCACCTATATTAATCCCACCAGTAAAGGCAACTTTTCCGTCAATTATAGTTATCTTTCTGTGGTCTCTGTAATTTAACATAAAATTTAAAATTATTTTAAACGGATTAAATATTTTTAATTTTATATTATTGGCTTTAAGAGATTTTTTAAAGTTCTTTGGTAAAACAACCAGGGAACCCACATAGTCTACTAGGACCCTTACTTCTACACCACTTTTGGATTTTTCCTTTAAAATTTGAAAAATTTCATCCCACATTTTACTTTTTGAGATTATGAAGTATTCTAAAAAAATAAATTTTTTTGCTTTTTTCAATTCCTCTAAAAGTTTTTTATACATATCCTCTCCTGAAGAGAAATAATCCACTTTTGTATTTGCATAAGCTCCATAGTCACTAATATTTTTTATAAGTCTTGTTTCATTGTATCTTATTTTATTTTCTCTCTTGAATGAAGAGAGCATATCTTGATCTTCTTTTGGAAATACGTCTTTATTTAAGTTTATTTTATTTATTTTATTAAAGTTACGTTTTATTCCAATCCTAGAAAAGATATAAATAAGTACTCCAACTATTGGAATAAGAAGAATTAAAACAATCCAGCTAATTTTATAAGAAGAATTTTTATCCTTATAGTTTAAATGAATTACAAAAATGGCACTTATAATCTCGAAAAAAGCAAAGTAATATAGTAAAGATATATTAAATGAATTGAAAACAAGTGCTATGGCCACAAACTGAAACATTGTCCAAAATATAAAAATTATAAATTTAAAAACTGTCACAAATATTCTTCTTTCACCCAATAGCAGCACCTACTTTTCGACTTTTTATTTTATTTTATCATAAACTATGTTAATGAAAAAGATTAAGATTTTCTTTTAAAAGAAGTACCACAATTTTTACAGGTTACGGTTATTTTTCCTTTATGTCTAGGAACTCTTAATTTTTGAGAGCAGTTTGGGCACTTAAATATTTTATACTGTTTATGATTGTTCATAGAATAGGCAAATCTACTAAACCTTTTAGTTAGAGGTGAAATAAAATTTTCATAAGCCTGTAGTTCTTTGTATCTTCTATATTTATTTCTTGAAAGGCATCTCCAGGTGCTGTATATGAAAAATACAAACCCTAGTGTAACTGTACGTTTAAATAAAGATAGAACAATTCCCCCAATGTAAAGGTGGGTAGAAAGTTTATCAATACCATAACTTTCTTTAAAATAATAGGAAAGTTTATTTAAAAAATTTCTCAAAGTAATCACCTCTTTAAATTAGTTTTATACTCATGGGTTTACATAATATTCTAGTTAACTTTTAGATAATTATACAATATAATTTAAGTTTTTGCATTATGTTAAAAAACTTAATTATAAAAAATTTTGATACTGCTAATAACAATGAATAGGTATTTCTTATAGTGTTTGAAGTACATACTTTTTTAGTGATATATTAAATATAGAAAGATTCAAAAATATAAAATACAATGGGGTAGTTATTATGGAAAATAAAGTTTTAACTGTATGTCCTTACTGTGGGGCTGGTTGCAGGTTATATTTAGTAGTTGAAGATGGAAAAATTAAGAGAGCTGAGCCTGCTATGGGAAGAACCAATGAGGGGGCACTGTGTCTTAAAGGTTATTATGGATGGGATTATTTAAATGATCCTAAACTTTTAACTCCACGTATAAGAAAGCCTAAGATACGAAAAAATGGTAAACTCGAAGAAGTTACTTGGGATGAAGCCATCAGTTTTACTGCAAAAAGATTAGGGGAAATAAGAGACAAGTATGGTGCTGATTCTATAATGGGTACTGGTTGTTCTAGAGGTCCTGGAAATGAAGCCAATTATATTATGCAAAAATTTATGAGGGCTGTTATTGGAACAAATAATGTGGATAACTGTGCTAGGGTTTGTCATGGACCTTCTGTAGCTGGACTTGCTAAAGTGTTGGGAAATGGTGCAATGTCTAATAGTATTCCTGAAATTGATAATGCAGATTTGTTATTTATTTTTGGGTATAATCCTGCAGAATCTCATCCTATGGTAGCAAGAAGAATAGTTAAAGCAAGACAAAAAGGTGCAAAAATAGTGGTAGTGGATCCTAGAGTAACAGAAAGTGTAAGAATTTCAGATTTATGGCTTCCAATAAAGGGTGGTACTAATATGGCCCTTGTAAACAGTTTTGCCAATGTTCTCATTAATGAAGGTTTATATAATAAAGATTACGTACAAAAATATACAGAAGGATTCGATGAATATATTAAAGTTATAAAGAAATATACACCTGAATATGTGGAAAAAATAGTAAATATACCAGCAGAAAAAATTAAAAAAGCTATGGAGATGTATGCTTCAGCTAAAAACCCAATGATACTTTATGGTATGGGAGTATGTCAATTTGGTCAAGCTGTAGATGTGGTAAAAGGATTAGCTGGATTGGCACTATTAACAGGAAATTATGGAAGACCAAGTGTTGGAATAGGACCTGTAAGAGGACAAAACAATGTACAGGGAGCCTGTGACATGGGAGCACTTCCAAATAATTTCCCAGGATATCAGAGTGTTACAGATAAAAATGTGAGAGAAAAATTTGAAAAAGCCTGGGGAGTGAAAAATCTTCCAGACAAGATTGGCTATCATTTGACTGAAGTACCTAAAGCAGTACTTGAGGAACATAAATTGAAGGCATATTATATTATGGGTGAGGATTGTGTTCAAAGTGATCCAAATTCAAATGAAGTAAGAAAAGCTTTGGACGAGCTTGAATTTGTAGTAGTTCAGGATATATTTATGAATAAAACTACTTTACATGCAGATGTAATTTTGCCAGCAACTGCATGGGGAGAACATGAAGGGGTATATAGTGCTGCAGATAGAGGATTGCAAAAGTTTAACAAGGCAGTTGAACCAATTGGTGAAGCAAAACCTGATTGGCAGATAATTTGCGAGTTATCTTCAGCTATGGGATATAAAATGCACTATAACAATACAAAGGAAATATGGGATGAGATGAGAAGTCTTTCACCTAAATTTGCAGGTGCAACATATGAGAGAATGGAAACTTTAGATGGGGTGATTTGGCCATGTCCTTCAGAAGATCATCCAGGAACTCCTGTTTTATATGAAAACAATGAATTCAGTACTCCAAGCAAAAAGGGTATTTTATTTGCTTCTGAATGGAGACCTACAGAAGAATCACCAGATGAGAAATATCCACTTAGCTTGTGCACAGTCAGAGAAATAGGACATTACTCTGTAAGGACAATGACGGGAAATTGTCGTGCTCTACAGCAGCTGGAAGATGAGCCTGGAAAAATACAGATGAGTCCGGAAGATGCAGAAGAACTTGGAATTAAGATGGGAGATCTAGTTAGAGTATCTTCAAGGAGAGGCTCTGTAGTAACAAGAGCAAATGTTACAGATAGAGTTCTAAAAGGAGCTACTTATATGACTTACCAATGGTGGATTGGTGCCTGCAATGAACTTACAGTAGATAATCTGGATCCTATATCAAAAACTCCAGAATATAAATACTGTGCAGTTAAGGTTGAGGCACTAAAAGACCAACAAAAAGCTGAAAAGTATATTGATGATACTTATAAAGTTATGCGTAAAAAGTTGGGAATTGTAACTGCAAATTAGTTTAGAATGCTCTAAGATATTTTAAATTGAGAGTTAAGGATTAATGGTTATAGGATGATTTTCTTCTGTCATTGAACTGTACATTGTACTTAAGAATTGAAGATATAGTCTATATATTGTATAATCATATTATATCCATGTTAAAATTAAAATAATTTGTATTTCGGTTGGACAAATATTTATTTGTTTTTCAAGATGATAATATGACTTTTGGGGTGGAAAGTCCTTTGGGGACTTTCTACTTTTTTAAGTCAAAATAAGGAGGATATAATGGAAAAAACTTTATTAGATATCGTACTAATTCTTATATTTACAAAGATAGGTGGAATCATTAGTAGAAAATTAAAAATGCCAGAGGTTTTAGGGGCACTTATTGCAGGTGTAATACTTGGTCCTGTTGTTTTAAATATTGTCCAGTATGATGATAATATAAAACTTCTCTCAAATTTAGGAGTAATTATGCTCATGTTTCTTGCAGGTCTTGAAACCAATATTGAAGAGTTTAAAAAAGCAGGTTTATCTTCTTTTGTCATTGCCATGTGTGGTATTATTTTACCGCTTGTTTTAGGAACTTTAAGTGCATATATGTTTTTTAATAACTTTTTAGAGAATGTATTTGTTGGGGTTATTTTAACAGCTACTAGTGTGAGTATTACTGTGGAAACTCTTAAGGAACTTGGTAAGTTAAATACAAGGGCAGGTATAAATATATTAGGAGCGGCTGTAATAGATGATATATTAGGACTTATACTCATATCCATAGTGCTTGCGGTAGCACAAGGTTCTGGCTCTGGGGTATCATCTTCTGGAATAATGTCACTTGTTTTTGTATTTATAAAAATAGTTTTATTTTGCGGATTTTCTATATTGGGTATTGTGTACTTACCTAAGTATATAAATAAATTTACTAAAAATATAAAACCAGGAAAAGAAATGCTTACTTTTTCATTGGCCTTTGCACTTTTAATAGCTTGTATTGCAGAATATCTCGGCATAGCAGCTATTACAGGGGCGTATATATGTGGACTTGTACTTTCTTCTATTGAACATAAAAAATATTTAGAAAGAAATATTAAAGCAATTTCTTCTGGATTTTTGTCCCTTATATTTTTTGCAAGTGTAGGTATTGAAGCAAATTTAAAAGGTCTCAATTTAGAAGTACTCATTATTACTTTAGTTATGTTTATTATTGCAGTTGCCGGAAAAATAATTGGATGTGGTTGTGCAGCAAGAGCCCTTAAAATGAGTAAAAGTGAGTCTTTACAAATTGGAGTAGGCATGATATCTAGAGGTGAAGTTGCTATAATTACTGCAAATATAGGGCTGCAAAAAAATATTATATCAGAGGAAATATTTCTTCCAACTTTAATAGTTGTAATACTTACTACAATTGTAACTCCTGTGCTTTTAAAAATGGCCTTTTCTCACAAAAATGATTCTTTGTCTGAGCTAGATATTTAAATCGATTCACAATGCATAGTTCACAATTTTGGTAGATTTTTCTCCACTAATGCTATGAAAAATCTAAAAACTATAAGTAGTATGAACATTAAATTTTTAGATTTTCTGTGACAACAGAAAATCATCCTTAATTGTGCATCGTGCATTGTGAATTGTGAATTGATTAAAAAATCTGGACACTGTAGTAGAATACAATTATAATTTAGCTAAAGAGACAGAAAATCTGGAATTTGGATAAAGAAATATTAAAAAAAGGAGACGAGAGAAATGTATTATCTTATGTATGAAATTAAAAAATAATGACTTTTGGGAGATGGTATTGTGTTTAAGAAAATACGCAAGTTCATTGCAATAGCTGTGGTATGCGGAGTATTACTTTTAGGAAAAAATTGTTATGCTGCAGAGAATTATAAAATTTGGAATAATGATGCCACTTCTAATGTAGACAACAATAAAATATGGACAATAAGTTTTAACAAAGATGTTGATATAAATTCAGCAAAAAGCTCTATTAAAGTATATGAGCAGGACAATAATCAATCAGTAGCAGTTAATGTAGTGGGTTCAAAATCAGATGTTGTACAAGTTTCGCCTGAAAATCCATATACTTCTGGTGAAAAATATGTTTTGGTAGTAGGTAATAACTTAAAATCTACCGATGGTAAGCAATTAAATCAAGGAGTAAAATATAATTTTACAGTAAATGAACAAAGTAATTCTAATGGTGAAATTTTAATAGAAAATTATACTCAGTATTACAATGCTGTAAAAGATGTACTTTCTAATTATAAGGACACCCTGGTTTTAAATATAAGTAACTATGATAGAAATACTTATAATTTAGGTGTAATAGATAAGATTTTGAAAGACAATCCAAATTTAAGGGACTGGTATTCAAGTGCAGGAAGTAATGTTGAAGGTTCAAATCCTACTAAAATGACTATAAATTTTAAGTATGACGATACTAAGGAAAATTTAATAAAGAAGGAAAATGAAATACAGCAAAAAGTTACACAAATAGTAAGCAACGTTACAAATTCACAAATGAAAGACTATCAAAAAGAACTGGCACTTCACGATTATGTGGTAAACAATACAGAATATGATCAGAGGGCAGATACAGGAAATATGCCGGATGATTCCTATACTGCTTATGGAGTTTTAGTGAATAAAACAGCAGTTTGTCAGGGTTATGCAGATGCTATGGACAGGCTTCTTACAGCTGTAGGTATAGAATGTAAAATGGTAATAGGACAGGCAAATGATGGAGATGAATGGATAAGCCATGCCTGGAATATAGTAAAAATACAAGGTCAGTATTACCAATTAGATTCTACATGGGATGATCCTGTTACAAATGATGGATCCGATATTCTTTCTCATTCCTTTTTTAATATAACTGATTCTCAGATTTCAAAAAATCACCAGTGGGATAAATCAGACTATCCTGAATGCAATAGTACTGACTATAGTTTTGATAAGTTAAATGTAACGGAAAAAGACAGCTATGGTAATAATATAGAAGTTGTAGATAATTATAGTGATTTTTACAATGTATTAAAAAGCTATTTGATTAGTAAGCAAAAATCTTTTAGTATTAAAATATTAAACTTCAATTCTACACAGTATAATGTGGCAAAAACCCTAAAACAAATAGTTACCAAATACAGCATTTATGGAGACTATAGTTTAACCTACTATTCAGATGAAATATCAGGTGCAGAAGTTTTCACAATAATAAAATCCTAATTGTAAAAAAGGGACTGTTGCAATAGCAATTTTTTAGGAATCAATTACCCACACTTATTGAGCAAATACCTATGCATGTTATAAATCAAATAGAATTTCTTTTAACTAAATTATTGCAGTATACTTGAAATGAATTATATTATTGTAAAGGTTTATATAAATGGCATATAATTTATAAATGTTAGACAATATTATTTTCAGGAAAAAGAATACTTGAAATATGAGCAAAATAATATACTTTGTAAGGAGAATGAAAATTATAAACTTCTAAATAGTAATATGAGCCAACAAATACTTAAAGAAGTTGATGGAAGTTTTAAATCATTCTTTGGATTATTAAAATTAGCTAAAAAAGGTAAGTATGATTTTAGGTCTATAAAATTACCTCACTATCTTGAAAAAGATAGTTTCACAACATTAGTTATAGGCTTTGTTAGAATAAAAGACAATATGTTAATTATGCCTTATTCTAATACTTATAAAAAAACTCATAAACCTATTGAGATTAAAGTACCTCCAATCTTATTAGATAAGAAAATAAAGGAGATTAGAATAATACCTAAATTTAAAGCAAGGTTCTTTGAAATTCAATACACATATGAAAATATTGAAACTCAAAGGGAATTAGATAACACAAAATCACTTGCAATTGATATAGGTCTTAATAATCTTGCTACTTGTGTAACAAGTGAAGGTAAATCTTTCATATTGGATGGTAAAAGACTT
>DAISLB010000012.1:0-45433 GCA_036820645.1 Clostridium sp. | reverse complement strand
TCTGACGTAAGGAGGAAAACTCACCTTCATTGTCCTCTGTCCTCTGTCAATTGTCTTCTTGAAAAAGTTATGTCGTAATTTTTTTATATTAAGTCAAAATTTTATGTATAAGTTAATTTAGAGACTAAGAACTCTATAGCATACTAATCTACCTTAAAATATTTTTTACATAAATTAAAAAATGCTTTTGCTGTTGGAGTAAGAGATCTTTTAGAACTTATAATAAGATATATAGATCTAGTTAGTGGCATATCCTTTATAGTACTTTCCTTTATAAGTCCTAGGAATATGTAATTTTTAAATACTTGTTTTGAGACTACAGCTATACCAAATCCTTTTCTTACAAATTGTATAAGAGTGCTTATATTATTTACTTCTAAACATGAATTTATTTGGGAAGGATTATAACCATTTTTTATTAAGGCATCTTCAAAGGTTTTTCTTGTAGCAGAACCTTTTTCTCGTAATATAAAGTTGTATTTAAAAAGGGAAGGTATGTCTATAACATCGGGAATATTAAAAGAAGGATGAGATATAATGACTAACTCATCTTTAGTTAATTCATAACTTTCAATTTTTTCATCGTCTACAGGTTCTCCTATTAATCCAATTTCAAAACTAAATTTTATTATATTATTAATTATTTTTGTAGAGTTTAATTCTACTATGTCAAATGTCACACTAGGGTGCAT
The DNA here is from genome assembly GCA_036820645.1 of Clostridium sp. Taxonomy (GTDB): domain Bacteria; phylum Bacillota; class Clostridia; order Clostridiales; family Clostridiaceae; genus Clostridium_B. The sequence goes on along the minus strand of DAISLB010000012.1, from coordinate 44,741 downwards.
ATTATGAAATTTTTCTATTAAAGAAGGAAGTAAAGTGTTACAGGGTGTAGTACTGGCAGCTAATTTTAAGTTTCCATTTATGGTTTCATTAAAATTAGTTAAGGTATATATGGCGTTGTCACGGATTTCTAAAATTTCCAATGCAAATTTTAGAAAAGATTCTCCTGCAGGGGTAAGAAGCACCTCCTTAGAACTTCTATCAAATAGGTGTACTTTTAATTCCTTTTCTAAAATAGAAATGTGAGAACTAATGGCAGGCTGGGATAAAAAGCTGAAATTTGCAGCCTTTGAAAAGCTTTTAAATTTAGCTACATTTATAAAAGCTTCTATTTGTTTAAAATCCATAAAAAATTCCCCCTCAAAATGTCAACTTTATCTTTTTAACGTATCCTATATTAATTATATATTTATTTGAGGGATTAGTCTAATATATCAAAAGTGGCTACCCTCTCCATTTGAGTATTATTATACCTAAAACCATCATAATTAATCCTAGTATTTTATTTGTTGTAAAACTTATTTTCTGGGAATCGAATAGTCCCCAAAAATCAATTAGCGCTGCGGTAGCAAGTTGAGCAACTAAAATTATTGCAATAGAATGAGTTGGCCCTAGAAACTTAATACCTTGTATTACAGTTACAGTTATGATTATACCTAATATTCCACCTAAAAAGTATAACTTTTTACAGCAGCCTATGTTTTGTAAATTATTTTTTTTGCTAAAAAGAGCTATTATAAGGGCTATCATAAACCCAGTGGCTTGAACTATTGTAGTTGTGACCCATAGCCCTAATTTATCACTCAATCTAGTATTAAAGACACCCTGAATGCTCATGCTTACTCCTGCTACTATTGAATAAAGTATACCAAACAATTTATATCACCTCCCACAGTAGTTTAACCATAGGAGATCTATATTATTAAACTTTGTTTATAAAGAATATTCTCAACGCTATGGGCTTGAGAATATTAGAAATTAAAATAATTAAATTTATTTACATAAGAACAGAATGTTTGGAGTAGAAAGCATTTTCTATCATTTTAGTGGAAAATCCTAGACTGTATCCTAAACTTAAAAAGTCTTCGAATAAAGTTATGTAATTATCTTTAGATGAACAGACAATAAAGTCATTTATATCAATATATAAATTTAAAAATTGAGATGTAATATCTCCATCGTTGTTTTTTACGTTTATTTTAATATCAGTAAATTCTTTTTCAAGTCCTAGGGTTAGTATAAAATTTAAACAATTTATATACTCCTTTAAAATTAAATCCTTATTTGCAGTTACATCATTACTCCAAAAATTAAAGCACTGGGTTTCATTAGCCAGTTCAGCCATTTTTACTTGAAGTGCAAGAGTTTCTTTTGAAATTAAAGAATCTTTTTCTATAGAAATGTTAGTTCTAATTCTGTTGTTTAAATTTTCTTGTAATTCAAATAATTTTGCTATATTCATCCATAGGCCGCCTTTCTCTATATATAATTATTATAAAAAGTTTTTACAATGACTTTTCCTACATATTATATTTTAGCGAAATTTAATAAATATTGAAATAATGTGCAACCGGTTACAATAAAAAAAATTATAAAAATTTATAATTTTTCGTACAAAGTAATTTTAATGTTAAAGTAAAAGGTTTACAAAATAATTATATTATATGAAGATATTTTGAATACAAAAATAAGACTTCCTTAACTTTATGTAAATTTTAGAAGTCTTAATCCTTATTTAATAAAAATATTTTTTAGTTATAGTAGTTTTTACTGTTATTCCATCTATTCTACTTAACTTGCCAGTCATGGAACTTATTTCATCACCCCGTAAGAATTAGTGCATTAAAATTCAGCAGAACCAGTTGTTCTAGGAAATGGAATTACATCTCGTATATTAGACATACCAGTTATGTACATTAGTATTCTTTCAAAACCAAGGCCAAAGCCTGAATGTTTAGTTTCTCCATATTTTCTAAGTTCTAAGTACCACCAATAATCTTTTTTACTAAGTCCAAGTTCTTCTATTCTTTTTTCAAGAACTTTATATCGTTCTTCCCTTTGGCTTCCTCCAATTATTTCTCCTACTCCTGGTACTAAAAGATCTGCAGCTGCAACTGTTTTTCCATCTTCATTTTCTCTCATATAGAATGCTTTTATGGCTTTGGGATAATCGGTAACAAATATAGGTTTTTTAAATACTTTTTCAGTTAGATATCTTTCATGCTCTGTTTGAAGGTCAATACCCCATTCTACTGGATATTCAAATGATGCTCCACTTTTCTTTAATATATCTACAGCCTCAGTGTAAGTTATTCTACCAAATTCTGAATTAGTTACATTGCCTAATCTACTAAATAAAGTTTTATCTACAAAAGAGTTGAAAAAGGCCATTTCTTCTGGTGCATTTTCAAGCACGTAATTTATTATATATTTTACTAGTTCCTCTGCCACATCCATGTAATCTTTTAACTCAGCAAACGCCATTTCAGGTTCTATCATCCAAAATTCAGCAGCGTGTCTAGCTGTATTTGAATCTTCTGCCCTAAAAGTAGGACCAAAAGTATATACATTTCTAAAAGCTAAGGCCATAGTTTCTGCGGACAATTGACCACTTACGGTTAAATTTGTTTCTTTGCCAAAGAAATCTTCTGAGTAATCTATGCTGCCGTCTTCCTTCTTAGGAACGTTATTTAAATCCAAGGAAGTTACTTTAAACATTTCTCCAGCACCTTCACAGTCACTTCCAGTTATTATAGGGGTGTTTGCATATACAAATCCTCTTTCCTGGAAAAATTTATGAACTGCATAGGCTGCTATGGAACGAACTCTAAATACTGCAGAAAAAGTATTGCTTCTTGGTCTTAAGTGAGCTATAGTTCTAAGATATTCTAAAGTATGTCTTTTCTTTTGAAGTGGATAGTCTGAAGATGAAATACCTTCTAATGTTATTTCTTTGGCCTGTATTTCAAAAGACTGCTTTGCATTAGGGGTAAGAACTAATGTACCTTCTATAGATAATGATGAACTGATAGGTAATTTTGTTATCTCCTTAAAGTTAGTCAATTTTTCATCAAAAACTATTTGAACGTTTTTGAAAAATGATCCGTCATTTAATTCTATAAAGCCGAATGATTTAGAATCTCTTAGGGTTCTAATCCAGCCTGAAATTTTAACATCTTTGTTTACAAATTTTTCAGTTTCTCTATAAAGAGATTTTATTAATGTAATTTCCATAATTTTCCTCCATAGGTATGTTGTATTTTAAACTTTAATAACTGTTTTAAAATATTGGATTAACTCAATGCACAGTCTTAAGATTAGCACGGACTTTTACTTAGTTGAGTAAATATAACACTTTTTTATCTAGTCACATTCTATTATATTATACAATAATATAATAGGTATGCAAACGAAAAATTTACATTAACACATATGTACAGCGGTGTTTTTAGTTACTTCGTACTTCAAATTCATCTATAAAGGTATAATAATTAGGTTTAGTAACAGAAGTTAGTTTCACATATCTTGCATTTATAGGCTTGGCCAAAGTTAAATATAGTGGATATTTGGAACCATATCTATCTGAAAAAGGTACAGAAGGAATTCTAAAAAGTCCTACAGGGGTAAAATTTACACCATCTTCAGATACGGCAATAGAAGCTCTATCGGGAAGCTCAGACCAGGAAATTGTATCTCTAAAATAACTTACCATGAATTGCTCCACTTGTTTTGAACTCCCTAAGTCTATAGTTATATCTATGGGTTTAGTGTACCAACCTACCAAAGCTTTGTCTTTTACTGAATTTACAGAAGCAAACTTTCCATCAGTAAGTTTTTTAAGCATTGGGTCGTTGTAATTTTCGTGGGGCATAGGAAGTAGAGTGTAAGTACAATTCCTTGAAAGCAAGTTTGGCAGCTTTTTTATAGAATCCACTTTAGCTATTGCAGGCTTTGAAGGTTTTGATACATTGCCCGAAAAACCTAGAGACCTTACTTCATAAGTACACTGCTTTGTATCTTTCTTCAGTAAAGGTATATCTGTAATGACTTTAGTAAAAGATTTGGGGTTACCTCCATATTTCATTTGGGTCATAATACGGGAAATTAGGGTACCATTTCTGTAAACTTCATAGCCGCAAATATTATCAGTATTTTTAGGTGCCAACCAGGTTATTTTAAATTTATTTTTTTCTATAGTTGATACAGTTAAATTTTGGGGAATATCTAATTTCTTTATAGGAAGTTTTCCTTTTTTTACATAATAAGAATATGCTTCATTAAAGCCACTGTCTATATTATTTGGACTATAATAATGACTGTAAGAAAAACATATTATGTTGTCTACACAGGGTTGTTCTAAAGTTAGTTGTTTTAAAAATCTGTCCAAAGGTGCACTGGAGTTATTGGCATAATCAAAATTTTCAGCATTTGCCCAAAATAACATGCCGGGTTTGGTGTCCACAGCCTTTCTCAGAGCAGTATACCATGAATTAACTTCTTCTAGTTTTAGCCTGCCACTTCCTACACAATCTTGAGGGCAAAATATATCTCCTTTTTTAAAATTGGTTTTTGAAAATACATATTTCCAATCTGATTCATATTCTTTAGCAGTACCTGCAGATGAATTCATGAAAGGCGACAATAAAATGGGAAGACGCTCTTTTTTTTCACTAAGAGTTTTAAGGTGAACATTTATAGCATTTATTAGGTTATCATATGTATTGAATTTATTAAATTTAGCATTGTCTACTTCATAGGGAAAATACCATCCGTAAAAAGCGTTAGGATATTTAAAGTGATAGTTCTTATATAAATCATCAGCTATAAGGCTGCTTCTTTCCATTTGAGAATTTAACCAGATGGAATTGTCCGGAGATATTTGCCACCATTCATTGTTATAGTTCGTTTCCATAAAAACTTTCATGTTTAATTTTTCAGCATTTTTTAAGCATAAATCTACAGGATCAACGTTAGGATATAATTTTGTGTAGGTTGTATTTGAATTTTTATATGAAATCTTAGTAACATTATCATCAGTTTGGGAGACGCCAGTTATTACCAGATAATTTATTTTGTTTTGTTTTAGATATGTTAGTTCCCGCTTCCAATCACTATCTGACCAATTTTGAGTGAGATCTAACTGGATAAATGACCCGGTGACTATGGGATAATTTTTATTAGATTTAAGTGGACTATTAAAATAAATAGATGTAAAAAGAGCAATTGCTAAAATTGAAATTATTGGTGTAATTTTTTTGCTTTTTATTTTCATATTTACAAAATCCTCCTTTATGAAAAATTAGATTCCATTTAATAATAATACGTAAATGTACTAATAAAAATGGAGCAAACTTTAAAAAGCTTACTCCAAATTAAACACGAAAATCATATGCTTATTTTTTACCACAACACTGTTTATACTTTTTACCGCTGCCACATGGACAAGGGTCATTTCTACCAATCTTAGTCTTATTTACTACGGTTTTGGAAGAACCCCATTGTTTATGTATTTCTCTTCTTTTTTGTTTTGAAAATATAGACTCCCATTGAGGAAGATCATATAGATAATCAGCCTTGGCATCTAACATGTTAAAGTATAATTTTTCAAAATTAATTTCTATAGTAATTTTTGAGTCTACATTTAAGTCTTCAAGAACTAGAGTTTTTTTGAGACTGTCATTTATTCCATCTAAAAATCCCATAAAAAATACTTCTGAGGTTTCAAACTTTTTTGCTAAATCTTTTATAGTTCCAACTATAGTGCCCTCATGTTCAGATAAGATTTTTGTATAAATATTTTTTTCAATTGAACCATATTCTTTCCAAAATTCAGATTCACCTTTTGACTTTACAAAATTTACAACCATATTTGTCCAATCTTCATACAAACTCATACTTTATTCTGCTGTATATATTTTTTACAGCAATACCTCCCTTCAAATTACAGATAAATATATAGGTATTCTAATTTAAAGGTTGATTTGTATTATTACAATGCCAGCCTTTGTCTAAAACTACCATGTTTATCTTGTATTTTAAATATTTTGTCTAAGTTAAATTTCTCTAAAGAACCACACTGACGTATTATAATAAAAATTATTATATTTTGCAATTTTTTTTAAGGTTTTAATTTTAAGGCGTAAGTGGCCTCTTTGTTGCAATAAGTACACTTATGACCTGTTATATTCACCAAATAGGGAAAAGTTTCATTATCCACCAAAAAGTTATCAAAAGCTATGTCAATATGACGATCACAACAATAGGTAGCTTCATTTTCCATTTTAATATCACTCCTGACAGTTTTCACAAGGTAAAAGTAATTGCATAAAATCATCCCATACTTTTAAAAACTTATATAATTACTAGGTTGATCACGCCTTGCCATGGATATTCTTACATCAGTATTTAATTTAACACCACATTCTCTTAAACTACTTGTTACAGTTTCATATGCCAATTCAGGATAATTATTTATTTTACTTAAATGTCCTAAAATAATTCTTTTGAATTTTCCATTCAAAATGTGTGGGATGATATTTCCACAGTCATCATTAGATAAGTGACCTACTTTACTTAGAATTCTTCTTTTTAAATCATAAGGATAAGGTCCAAACTTTAACATTTCTACATCGTGGTTACTTTCTAAAAGAATTAAATCTGAATCTTTTAATATATCCTTGATGTCATCTGATATAAACCCTAAGTCTGTTGCTACACATGCTTTCTTGTTTTTGCAGTTAATTGCATATCCATAAGGATCTGCAGCATCATGGGATATACTATAACTTACTATGTCCATGTCTTTTATATTTATATAATTGTTATAAATTATTTTAATATTATGCTCTTTTATCTTGCCTATACATTTTGACATGGCTTTCCAGGTAAGGGTATTTGCATATATAGGTATATCATATTTCCTAGATAACACACCTACACCTTTAATATGGTCACTGTGTTCATGGGTAACTAGTATGGCGTCTATGTCATTTGGCTTATGTCCAATTTTTAAAAGAGCATTTTCTATACTTTTACCAGAAAGTCCTGCATCTATCAGAATTTTAGCATTATCAGATGCTATAAATATGGAATTTCCACTGCTGCCGCTGTATAATGGACAAAAAATCATAATAAATCTCCTATAATAATATTTGTATTACTCAGAATAAGATACTCTCTTTATATCGGCGCCTAGAGCTCTAAATTTATCTTCTATATTGGGGTATCCTCTATCAATGTGCTTAATACTCAAAACTTCAGTAGTGCCCTCGGCAATAAGGCCAGCTATAACCATTGCAGCACCAGCTCTCAAGTCTGTTGCTTTTACAATAGCTCCACTGAGCTTACTTACGCCATCTATAATAGCGGTTCTACCTTCCACTTTAATATTGGCACCCATTTTTTTGAGCTCATCTACATGCTTAAATCTACTTTCCCATATACTTTCATTTATAATGCTTCTTCCTTCTGCTACAGTTAAAAGAGTACTTAAAGGTTGTTGTACATCTGTAGGAAATCCAGGGTAAGGTTGGGTTTTTATATTTACGCCCTTTAATTTTCCACTTGATTTTACAGTAACAGAATCACCATCTTCTATTACCTCAGCTCCCATTTCTATAAGCTTTGCTGATATAGACTCCAGGTGCTTAGGTATAACATTTTGGACAACTACTTCTCCACCACAGGCTGCTGCTGCAATCATATATGTACCAGCCTCTATTTGATCTGGTATAACACTATAGGAGCAGCCTTTTAGTTCTTTAACCCCTACTATTCTTATTATATCAGTACCTGCACCTTTTATATTTGCTCCCATGCTGTTTAAGAAATTTGCTACATCTACTACGTGGGGTTCCTTTGCCACATTTTCTAAAGTAGTTACGCCTTCTGCAAGAGTAGCAGCTAACATTACATTTATAGTGGCGCCTACGCTTACTACGTCAAAAAATATATTTGTTCCAATCAACTTTTTAGCGTCTACTAGTACACAACCGTGTTTAATTTTAACTTGGGCACCCAAAGCTTCAAATCCTTTTATATGTTGATCTATAGGTCTAACCCCTATAGGACATCCTCCTGGTAGTTCAACCCTAGCTTTTTTAAATCTGCCAAGCAGTGCTCCTATAAGATAATAAGAGGCTCTCATTTTTCGTACATCATCAGTGTTTGCATCTATACTATTTATAGTAGTACTATCAATTACTACTGAATTTTTACCTGTTTTTATTTCACAGCCTAAACTCTCAAGAATTCTTTCTATACAGTGGACATCTTCTATATTAGGTATATTATCAATTGAGCATAACCCTTTACTGGCCATTATTGATGCCGGTAATATTGCTACAGCAGCATTTTTTGCACCGTTAATTTCTATAGAACCGGAAAGAGGCCTTCCACCATTAATTACCAATTTATCCATTCACGTATCCATCCTTATCACAAATTTATATTTATATAAAGTTTAGAAAATATCAAAATTAATTCATATTACACAAAATTTATTATATCATAATTTTGTGTTATTTTAACATAAAATTTGAAAATATGAATGATACTCTTAAATTATAATATAAGTGAAATTAATTACTTCTAAAATTAAAACCCAGCTTTAATTACAAAGCTGGGTTGCGGAATTGTTTTAAGTTTTTATTGTTTCAGGTGGATATTGTGAAGAATAATTATTTTTGTTTCATAAAACTCCCACAGTCAGTACATTGCACGTCACTAGCTATATATTCATGTTTTGTAACTTGTATTTTGTCGAGAGTGCAATAATCTGTATTATTTGCATGAAATTTGCATTCATTTACTGTACATCCAATGCTAGTATTTTTATTTTTGTTCATAATATACCTGCTTTCAAAAAGTAAATATATTTTGAAGCAGGATGTCACCTCTTTCTTTTTGTAAATTTCATAACAGTAGTATTTTTACACTTATATATATTTTATATACATATAATTACTGGTAATTTTTAATGATATAAGAATAATAATTATGTGATATTATGTGATATAATGTTAGTTACATGCTATATATTTTTGTAAAATTAATTTGGGGGATTGAGAAAATAATGAAATATTATTTAGTAGCTTTGTTTGATAAAAATTCCTATTCTTATATTGAACATATACAAAAAAATATATGTAGAAAGTATAGACTGTATAAAAATATACCACATTTACATATAACTCTTGAAGTTGTGGAAAATCCAGATATAGAGAAATTTACTAAGATTGTTTCTGATATATTAAAACCTTATAAAAAGTTTAAGGTAAAAGTGAATGAAGCTATTTGTTTTGATTCGTCTTATAAGTCTATTAGTTTAAAGGTAGAAAATAAAGGATACATAATAAGGCTGGCAAGACAGATAAATGAAACATTAAACCTTTATAAGTTTAATGTTAGACAAAATGGAGACAATTGGGACTTACATACTGTACTTGCAAATACAAATTATAACATTAAGGAATTGAGTTCTAAGGAGTATGTTTCAGCTTGTAATAATGGTAAAAAAGAGGAAAATTATAAAATGGCGCGGATAGATAGAATAGCACTTTGGAAACCTATAAATAATAGAAAGGAAATGCTTATAAAAAATTTCCGTTTAAGGGATTTTTAACATAATTTAATTAAAAAGGTAGTAAACTTTAAGTTTACTACCTTTCATATTTATATATCTAATAAATTTTTCTTATAACTTGAATATAAATTTTTGAGTTCACCAATTTTTTCTTCAGCTTCTACTTGAAGTTTAGAAACTTCTTCATAATTTTCAGCTTCTGATGCAAGTTTTATTCTAGTGAATAAGCTCTTATTAGAATAGGAATCTTTCATTAAATAATATCTTAAGTCATTTATTTTTTGCCAATTAGCTACATCTAGATCTAAAGCTTTATCTATAGAATGTAACATCTTACAAGATCTTATTTCATTGCAGTAATCATTTAATACTCTATGATTTAATTCTATTAGCCATCTAGTTGTAGCTCCTAATCTAAAGCTGTTTATTAATTTCTCGTCCAATACACCTTCTGCAGTTAGGACAGCTTTTTTCTCTGGGTATTTATCAAAAGCACTGAGATTTTCATATACAGTTGCAGGAGCTGAACCAAATAATCTTACTCTTTCTTCATCAGTAAAGGATTCAAATACATTTTCTTCACTTCTATATGCTCTTCCCTTTTCTAAATAGGCTGTATCATCTTCAGGTTTCTTGGAAAGTTCTTTTAGTAAGTCATCCTCTGTTTTTTGATTTGTAACTGCATAGTTTATTCCGTCCATCATAGCTAAATATAATGCAGTTATTGCTAAATAAGTATTTGTATGAGGGTTTGGAGATCTTAATTCAAATCTTGTAGCTAAAGGATTTGACAAATCTCTTATAACTCCTATAAGTACTGTTCTATTTCTTGAAGGAAGTTCTGCAGAGTGACCTAGGGAAGTTACTATACATATAGGTGCTTCAAATCCAGGTTTTAATCTTCTGAGAGAATCAGTAGTGCATGAAACAAAAGGATTTATAACTTCATAGTTTTTAAGTATTCCCATTACAGAAGCATATCCAAAAATACTTAAGAAGTGCTTTTTAGTAGAAGAAAAAAGATTTATAATTTTACCGTTTTTAAGTTTTAATGCTATTCCTATATGGGTGTGTTCTCCACTACCAGCTACCCCTTCAATAGGTTTAGCAAGGAAAGTAACATCTAGTCCATTGCTTCTAAAAGTTTCTTCAACTATATTTTTTACGAGTAATTCATTATCTGCTGCTTGAACAGCGGTAGAATATTTCCAGTCTATTTCTAATTGTTCCATTACATGATTAAAATTGCCTGATTTATCTACTTTAGCTTTTACACCGCCTACTTCTTTATGTCCCATTTCAGGCTTTAAACCGTATAAATTCATATTTAATAGAGTTTCTTCTAAGGCTGTTTTTACTATACCTTTTGTTCTAGTCCAATATTGTTCCTGAAGTTCCTGAGATGTGAATAATTCTTCAGTGTGTGCTTTATCGTTAGGTGTCATTACCCAAAATTCTAGTTCTGTCGCACAAGTAGCAATTATATCATCTATATCGTCGTATTTTATCCCGAAAGATGATAGGGAATTGGGATATTTTTTGAATAAGTCTAAGAGATTCGATCTAAAATGTTCTACACAATTTTTTAGTGCATATCTAGAATCTACTGCTTTATTTTCATGATATAGGAAACAAGGAATTCTCAGTGTTCCCACAGGCTTATTTGTTTCAAGGTCAACATTTTCTTCATTGTATTCTACATACCAATTTACGTCAACATCAGGTAACATATCTACTTTTGCATTGTTTAGAGTCGCTATTCCTGGAAGAACTACAGATGAACCATCAGTTTGAATTGCTCCATTTAAAAAATCATTTATATCTTTTAAAAAGACCTCAATAGGGATTTTCTCATCAGTGTTGTTCCCAGAAAGATCTATACCTATAAGGGATACAAATTTTATTTCTGGATGTGCAATTAGCATTTTTTTTAAATTTTCCTCTGAGTGCGTTTCTTTAGGCACTACATACACTAGATCTTTTAACATAATTCCATTCCTCCTATAAATAATTAGAAGAGTACCTTATTTTTAATACTCTAACATTTTTACACCTAATAAATTGCTACTTTCATTATTTTAATAACTCAATTTTATATATCTATGATTTTATAATTAATATAGATATATGTCAATAGAATTTTGAAGGAATTTATAATTGTAATTGCAATATTGATAAAAAGTGAGAAAGTTATAACATACTTATATTGTAGATTTAAACGTTTAATTATACCTATAGATTAGTTTTTTAGATTTTTTGTATAGTTTAAATGTATAATATATAATGGATATGGAAAGTTTGTTGATTAGAATAATGAGGTGATAGAGTGGATTTAGAAGATAGACCTATTGGTTTTTTTGATTCTGGAATAGGTGGAATAAGTGTTTTAAAAGAAGCAATTAAGATCTTATCAAATGAAGATTTTGTGTATTTTGGGGATTCTAAAATGGCTCCTTATGGTGGAAAAACTGCAGAAGAGGTAAAAAGACTTACTTTTAATGCCGTAGATCTTTTATTAAAAAAGAATATAAAGGCATTGGTTGTGGCCTGTAATACTGCGACTAGTGCGGCAATAATAGATTTAAGGAAAAAATATAGTAAATCTATGCCTATAATAGGCATAGAACCAGCTTTAAAACCTGCTGTAGAATTTAATAGAAAGGGCAAAATAGTAATAATGGCAACCACTATGACCCTTTCAGAAAGAAAATTTAATAATCTTATGAAAAAATATGAAAGTACAACATCTATAGAGCCAGTTCCATGTCCTGGTTTAGTAGAACTTATTGAGCAGGGAAAGACAGAAGGAGAGGAAGTAGAAATTTATTTAAAAGAAAAACTAAATTCACTGAAAGATGAAGGAATTGCAGCGGTGGTATTAGGATGTACTCATTATCCATTTGTAAAGAAAAGTATACGCAAAATTTTAAATAAGGACATCCCTATAATAGATGGAAGCAGGGGTACTGTAGAACAGCTCAAAAGACAGCTTGTTAGATACCATATAAGAAACAATAAGAATAAAGCAGGAAAAGTAACAATATTTAATTCTATGGACAGTCAATTTATAATACAATTGAGCTATAAACTTTTAAAAAAGGAAAGCGTATAAGAAGTAATATGCTTAAATATATAAAAAGTTTAAAGTCCAAATATCAAAGTTCAAATAATGATGATTTCCTTTGTACTTCAGGAAATATATAATTTTAATATTTTATGACGTTAGGAGGAAAATTATCATTATCTGTTATTTGTTCTTTAGCAAATTGTAAATTACGAATTGCAGATTAGTATAAAATAGCAATTGAAAATTAGAAACATACTATATTAAAATCTATTAAATTAGGAGGAGAAAATGAACAGAGTAGGACAAAAAATAAAATTAGCAAGAACTGAAATGGGTATTAGTCAGAAGCAGTTGGCTAAAAAATTAGGAGTTTCAGAGAGATTTATAAATGAAGCGGAATCTGGAAAGAGAATAGTAAATCAGAATATAATTGATAGACTTTCCAAAATATTAGGTAAAAGTATAAATGATATAACCATGTCTTTTGAAGAGGAAGTATATAAAGAAGATAAAAATCCAAAGTTTTCTCCAATAACTAAGAAGGATAAGGTACAAGATGTTTGGAGTGAAGCCTTTGGATCTGTTTTAAAAAAAGTACCTATTTATAAATACGATACGAGAAGAGCAGTAGGTTTTAGGCAGCTTCCGTTGATTGATAATAAAATAGAAGGATATGCTCAAGATAAAGTAATGTATTTGCAAGTAGAAAGTGATGATATGGAAGGATTTAGAATACAAAGGGGAGATTTAGTTCTTGCACATATTACAGGGGAAATGCATAATAATTCCATATATTTAGTAGAGTATAGTGGAAAAAGGGAATTGAGACAGATAAAGAAGCTGGATACTAATAAGGTACTTCTTATTAGTAGTAGAAGTGGCATAAGAACAGAAACTATTGAAGTTAAAAGTTTAAAGATAATTGCTAAATTGGATAGACTTGAAATAAAGCTTTAATTAAGAGTTAATTATTGTTCTATAATATGTATTGTTGTATAATTTAATTGTAATTTATAAACAAATTTACATAAATGGTAAAAATGTCCAAAGGGGGAATAAATATGAAGGGTACTGTAATTTCTACATGGATGAAAACCTGTAGGAAGCTGTATGGTGATGAAACTGTAAATAATGCTATGGATGAAGTTGGTTGGGGATCATCTAAAATATTTTCGCCCAATGAAGATGTAGACGATAATAAAGTAAAACAGGTAATTGAGCATATTGCAAAAAATAACAATCAAGATGTAAAAGTGTTATGTAAGAACGTAGGTATTGACAATATAAAATCTTTCCATAAAGATTATCCAGCTTTTTTTAAACATGAAAACTTGTACTCATTTTTAAAATCAATGTTTGATATTCACGTAGTTATGGCTAAAAGATTTCCTGGAGTTAACCCGTCTTTAGCTACCATAAAGCCAATATCACAAAAGACTGCTATATTTGAATATAAGTCTAAAAGTAGTATGTTTGATTATTTAATGGGATTAATAGAAGAAAGTGCTAGGTTATTTGGAGAAAAGTTGGTAATAGAAAAAATTGAGCAAACTAGTGATTCTGTAAAATTTAAACTTATCTTTGATAAAGATATATACTATAAAAAAGTGTTTAAATTTAATAAATTACTTTCATTTGGATTTGTGAAAAACTTAGGTGCAAAAATCGGAATATGCAGTTTTATTTTATGTCTGGTAATATCTGTTCCAATGTTTGGAATAGACAATTTATTTAAGTCAATAATAATATCATTGGTAGCTTTTGCAAGTTCGTATATATCCGGATCAATACTTATGAGGCCTAAATCTGTTATTTTAAATACAATAAATGCAATAAATAATCAAAATTATACTGAAAATAGAGAAATAGAAACAAATGATTTTTTTGAAGACATGTATAAACTTTTAAATGAACATAAAAAAAACATTAGTTCCGATTTTATAGAATTTAAAGGTGTGACGGATGAGATGAATACCTTTTTATACAGCATATATAAAATATCGGATTCTATGAGTACTACCTCCAATGAAATATTAGGCATAGTAAAGCAGGTAGCTAACTATACATCAAACCAGACAGAAAATACACAGAATATTGTATCCATACTAAATACCAATATTAAGAATCTAAAAGATTTGGTTGAAAATGAGAATAGTAATAAACTAGAGTTGGAAGATTCGGTACACAAAATAAACAATAGCTATGAAAATATAGATAGTACTAGTAAAAATATATCCAATACATTAGAAAGCTTCAAACAAGTTAGGGATAAGGGTTTTACCCTTCAGGAAAAAGCAAAGGATATAACGGAAATAGTTTCTATAGTTTCAGGAATTTCAGAGCAAACTAATCTATTGGCGCTTAACGCTTCCATTGAAGCTGCTCGTGCAGGTGAACAAGGGAGGGGGTTTGCAGTAGTAGCTGAAGAAATAAGGGATTTGGCGGAACAATCCCAGGATGCAGTGAAAAATATAAATTCTAACTTAATTAATTTCATAGAAGAAATAAAGTCACTGGTTGGAAAAATGGAGTCACAATTTGAGATACTTCAAGGAGAAGATAAGAATTTGCAAGATGTTAGAAACATAAGTTATAAAGCAACTACCTCTGCGGAAAAGGTAGCTTCTTCAATGATAGAAACCATAAATAAGCTAACTCAAGAGTCAGATTCTATATCTGGTATATATGACAATATAGAAGCTTTAGCTGCAATTGCACAGGAAAATTCAGCTTCTTCTGAGGAAGCTAGTGCCAGCATATACAATTACACTACCCAAATTAAAAATCTTATAAATAATATACATGAATTTAAAACTATAACTGAATCCTTTAGAACAGAATTAGATAAATATAAAATTAGCTAGAATAGGACTTTTTATTCCTATTCTAGCTAATTTTTAAGTTAAACTCCTTCTAAATTAAAATCAGGTACAAAACTTTTAGAAGAACTTGTACTTTCTTGAATAAATGCATTTTTTATTCCTAGAGAAAGACAATAATTTATAAGTGAATCATAATGCTTTGGGTTTAAAGGCTTATTTATTTCAGGAAATTTATAAGAATTATACATAGGCGTATACTGATTCATTATGCTTATGTAAATTGAATCGCCAAAGGTATTATATATATAATCTATTATTTTCTTTGAATCAAATAATAAACCGGGCAGCATGAGGTGACGTACTATAAGGCCTTTTGTTACTATGCCGTTCTTATCAAATTTTATAGTGCCTACTTGGTTAAACATTTCTTCTATAGCTTTTGAAGCATAACTAAAGTATTGGGGGGCATGAGAATACTTAACTGCATATTTGTTATTAAAATATTTTAAATCGGGAAGATATACATCTATATATCCTTTTAGGTCTTTTAAAGTGGTTGTATTTATATAGCTGTTAGTGTTGAATAATATTGGCAGATGAAGACCTTTTGATTTAGCTATATCTAGTGCTTCAATTATTTGTGGAATATAATGTGTAGGGGTAACTAAATTTATGTTGTGAGCATTTCTATCTTGTTGTTCTAGAAAAATTTCACTAAGTCTTTTTATGGATACTTCTTTTCCTATGTTTTCAGCACTTATAGTATGATTCTGGCAAAAAACACATCTTAGATTACAATTAGAAAAAAATATAGTTCCTGAACCATTAATACCAGAAATACATGGTTCTTCCCACTTGTGTAAAGATACTTTGGCTATTTTTACATTTTTACCAGAATTGCAAAAGCCAGTTGAGTCTTTTAATCTATTTGTTTTGCAGGATCTAGGACATAAGTTGCAATTTTCCAAATAGTTTTGCATAATAGCACTTCCTTTAAAGTTAGATAATTAAAAAATCAATATAAAATATAACTTTTTAATTATAACATAAGGAAGTAATTCATCTATTATAATTTCTAAGATAAAAAACAATACATTGTATTATAAATATAAGACTTACTAAGCCAAAAGCAGGATATAAAAAGGAAATTAATTTTACAAAACCAATTTGGGATACAGGAATTGTAATTAATATTATTATAATTACTGATTTTTTATAGGATTTATTAAATACTTCTTCAAAGTTCTTTCCCACACTATATATATTAGATACTTCCGTAGAAAACATCTCTAACCAAATTATAGCAAGTAATACTATTTCTAAGACTTTTCCAAAACGATTGGCTATGTAGAGGAGAGGAATTTCATATTTGAATATATAGGGGATATTCAAAATTAGCATGAAGTTTATTATAAAAACTAGTGTTGTAAGAATTAAAGATCCAATAATAGAACCTGCAATGAGACTTTTCTTTTTGTTTATGGAGAGACTTAAGGGCACCAAAACACCACTGCAGGATAATATATTAAAACCTGAATATATTAATGCAGAAAAAAGCCAGTTTTTTTTACAACAGTTTATGTTTTTTAAGTTAGATATATTTAGATTTTTATAAAAAGCTAAATACAATATAAATAAGGTTACTATGACTAGTATAAGTAAAGGAACTATGACTGAATTTATTTCTAGTAAACCTTTAGTATCTCTAAACAATATAATTAAGGATATAAGTATCATAAATATTATACCTATCCATCTAGATACTCCAAAGTATTGATGAATTAAGGCACCACTTCCAGCAAGTATTATGGCGGATCCACCAATTAAGAAAAAAGTAGTTAAGGAATTGGTGAGTATACCTAAAAATCCTGGACTTACTAGGGATATGAGGCCATCATAAGACTTTAATTTATATTTTTTACTTATGTTAATTATAATAGTTGACATTATTATGTATACAATGCAGCAAATCAATATACCTGCGAAGCTATTGTAACCATATTGGGTAAAAAATTGGCTTATTTCCTGTCCTGACGCTAATCCGGCACCAACTATCGTACCTATAAATACAGCAGCTATTTGAAAAACCAAAACAATTTCTTTACTCAAAAATATCCCTCCAGTAATATAATTTTAAATTTTATTCATGTCCACTTTTTTGAAAAAGGTAGTATAAGGATAAATATGTCCTATACATAAGTATATAAATTACATATAAAAATAATGAATTATAAATTAAAATTTTATTTACGGGAAAAATAAAGTTTAAGTGAAGTACTTTAACCTAATACAAGGAGGTGAATTTCTACTACAGAGTAAAAACTGAGAGTAGGAATATATGAGGAAAAGAAGTGTAATTTGTACCATATTAGCTATAATTTTTTCTTGTACTTTAATATGCGGATGCAATTTAAATAAAAAAGAAGATACTAAAGAGGTAAATGAAACTTTTGATATGAAAGCAGCAAGTAATACGGTAGATACTTATATGAAATATCTTATGAAAAGCGATGTTGAAAATATTAAAAAATTATATTCCAAAGAACTTCTAAAAAGTCCTATAAAAAGTGAAAATCAAAATTTAAAAATTGTTGGATATAGTTTAAGTGACAGTAGCGAAATTGGCAAGTCAGGTCAATTTAAAATGAAGGTGGCAAGAGTAGATTTAAGTAAACCTTTTGCAGTTTTAGATGAGTATTCTATAAAAGTAGTAAAGGAAGGTAATGATTATAAAATTGATAAGACTAGCGATGTTGTAGATAGGGAAGCATTTATTGAAAAAGATAAAATAAAAATGAGGAATAAAAATGATGTGAAGACAAATGTAGTGATAGATATAACAAATGTACCTAATTATGTATTTCCAAAAGATGATAAAGTAAATATAGATAAAGTTGCTGTACCCAAAAATAATTTTGGTATAATTGATTTTTCCTATACAGGAGATAGCATGGCAATGGTTACTTATAACAAAGATTCGTATATAGGTGTAATAAAAATAGATGAAAGTATGTCAGCACAATCGCAAGATTCTGATGACCAACAGGGCGATAGTAAAAGTGGAGAAGGGGGTGGAAAAAAAGATGAGGTTGAGAAAACAATAGGTAAAAGTATAACCAATTTAGATCTTCTAAAGGATTCTAAAGTGGAATTTGTAACATTTTCTCAAGATGAAAAATTCGTTGTGGTACAATATACAAATTCAAACGTAGGTCATTGTATAAGGCTTTATAAGGTAAATTCAGGAGATATAGTAGATTACAAGTTTGAAGAAAAATTTCCTCTTGATAAAGTAGATGTAGTTTTTTCCTCTTTTGACGAAGATATATTAAACTTTGATGTTACATCAAAAAACAATAATAGCGAATCACTTTCTAAACTAACTGGTAAGTGGAAGTTAAGCTTAAAAGATTTTAAAGCAGTGAAAATGTAATATTGTGATATAATAACAATGTAATATTTATTGGGAGATTGAGAGGATGAAGGTTTGGGATGCTGTGGGGAGATAAAACATACTATAGTTTGAATTATTACTTGAGGAGAAAGTTTGGATGTAAGGTATTTAAAATATCTTTAGATGGTGGATTTTCCTGTCCTAATAGAGATGGTACTATAAGTACTGGAGGATGTGTGTTTTGTAGTGAAAGAGGATCTGGAGATTTCTCAGGAAATAGGAATATATCTATATCTGATCAGTTTCAGGGTATAAAGCAAATGATGAATAAGAAGTGGAAAGATGGAAAGTATATAGCCTATTTTCAAGCATATACAAATACCTATGCTCCTGTAGAAGTGCTGAGGCAAAAGTATGAGGAAGCTATAAATCAAGAAGGTGTAGTTGGTCTTGCAATAGCTACTAGACCTGATTGCCTTGGAGATGATGTACTGGAATTACTTGAAAAATATAATGATAAAATTTATACTTGGGTAGAACTTGGACTACAAAGTTCTAATGATTTTACAGCAGAAAAAATAAACAGGGGATATAAATTAGAAACCTTTGAAAGATCTGTAAAAAATCTAAGAAAAATAGGAATTGAAGTGGTAGTTCATTTAATAATGGGACTGCCATATGAAAATAAAGACATTATGATGAATACAGTAAAATATGTATCAAGTCAGGATATACAGGGAGTAAAGTTCCATTTGCTTTACTTAATGGAACATACTCCCCTTGTAAAATTGTACAATGAAGGACAGTTGAAGCTTATGAGTCAAGAACATTATGTAGATGTAATATGTTCAGCGCTGTCAAATACCCGGCCGGATATTGTAATTCACAGGTTAACTGGAGATGCACCTAGAAATTTACTTATAGGACCTAAATGGAGTCTTAAAAAATGGGAAATTCTAAATGACATAGATAAAACTATGAAGGATAGAAACATTTATCAGGGAATATATTGTGGAAGTAATATGAAATAGTTAATTACTCAACTTTCACAGTTTAAAAAAATTGCGTCACAATATTTTTGAGAGGACAGAGGACAATTGATAGAGGACAATGAAGGAGGATTTTTCTCCGCTACACTACGAAAAATCTTTAATTTGAAAGAAATTCATGTTCTTTTGTTTCTTAGAAGTACTCTCTGAGTAAGCAATTATGTGAAAATCATAGATTTTAGATGCCTGCTTAAGCGATGTTTTGCATTAGCAAAACAAGCCTAAAAAATAAATTAGTTTTCTTACGTAAGGAAGAAAACTTACCTTCACTGTCCTATGTCCTCTGTCAATTGTCCTCTAAAAAGTTTTGCTTCGCAAAGTTTTTATATTAAGTCAAAATTTCGTATGTGCGAAAGTTGAGTTATAAATAATATGTGATTACTTTTTGAGGAGGAAATTCAAAGTTGAAAATAGATGTAATAATATCAGCAGATGATATAAAAGATGAGAAAATTGTGGACAAGTCTGTGGTAATAGTGGACATGCTTAGGGCAACTTCAGTGATTACTACTGCCATGGATAATGGATGTAAGGCAGTAATACCGGTTCTAACTGTGGAGGAAGCCCTACAAATAGCAGGAGGGGATAGGAAAAAATATATACTTGGTGGAGAAAGAAACGCCTTAAAAATATCGGGATTTGATTGCTCAAACTCTCCGCTTGAGTATACTAGGGAAGTCGTAAAAGATAAAATTCTTATAATAACTACAACTAATGGAACTAGAGCAATAAAAAGGAGTACTGCAGCTAGAAACATATTGATAGGAGCCCTTATAAATGGAGCTAAGGTAGCGGATAATCTGGTAAATTTGAGAAATGATATAACAATAGTTAATTCTGGAACGGGCGGTCAATTTTCTATGGATGATTTTATATGTAGTGGGTACATAATAAAGCGTATATTAGAAAAGACAGAAGCAGAACTTACGGATATATCTAAAACGGCATTATATATTTATGAGAAGAATCCAGGTATTGTAGAATTTATACAAAATGCGTCTCACTATAAGAGAATACAACAGCTAAATTTATATGATGATTTAAAGTACTGCTGTAAAAAGGATATAATAAAAGGTGTCCCTCAATATTCAGATGGAGTTATAAAATTATTATAGAAATGTTAAAAAGCCCTAGTTTTAAGTAATGAAGGGCTTTATTCAATTATCCTTATATAATTAGATTTTATCCATCCTTTAGAATTCATCCTGTTGTCTCCAGGCAAAAAAACTTCATACCAAAGCTGACTTTGAATTTGAGCACTATCTTGAATTTTTAAAGAAGTATTTTCCTTTAAAGTGTTAACTATGAGGGAGTTTGAAATAGGTGAAAGATAAAGGGTTCCCTTTATAGTAACTACTGCATTTAAAAATTGAGGAGTGACGTATTTAATGTCTATTTTCTTGGAAGTTTGTTTTAATAAATTCGATTTTAAATCATCATTTTCATACTTTAAAGAAAGTATTTGTCTTCTCTGGGCTGAGACTTTATCATTAAATTTGTATAAAATAACAGCATTTGCTGCTATAATTAAAAGGAATAAAAAAGCTAGCATTTTTAAATCTCCTCGTTTAAGTACTTTTATATTAGTATATTCAATAAAGTGCTTAAAGATGAAAACTATATTGCCGTCATCAATTCGTTATAATTAGATATATGCATGTCCGAATAATCTATTATTTCATTCCACTGGCATTCTGAATACAGGTCATGTACACCTATTACGGTCATACCTGCGGATTTTGCTCCCTTAACGGCACACAGTACATCTTCAAAAACTACACAATCCTTTGGATTTAAATTTAATTTTTGGGCAGCACAAATATATATATCAGGGAAAGCCTTACTTTTTGAAACTTCATCACCGGTAATTATTGAGTCAAATAAATTGTATATTTTATTCTTTTTAAGACATACGTTTGTTATTTCTCTATAATTACTCGTAGCTAAAGCTAGTTTAATACTTTTTTCTTTTAATAAAAGCAAAAATTCTTTGGCTCCTGATTTAAGTGAAATATTATGAGAATATTCATAAATGGCCATATCATACCATTCTTTTTGAATTTCTTCTATACTATCAGAAATATTAAATTTACTTTTAAAATATTCGGCAGTTTCATAAAAATTCATATGTTCTATATTACTTTTTAAGTTTGGGGGAACAGTTAGTTTTTTCCTTGCTAAATAGGTTTCATCAATATTTTCCCATATCCACATGGAGTCAATAAGAGTACCATCCATATCAAAAATGGCTCCTTTAATGTTTTTAAGCATTTATACATCACCTCATTTCAAGTATAACATCAAAATAGGGCAATATAAATATACAAAATGATAATCTAATATTTTTGATAATGCTATAAAACAGGCTTTCTGAGATTCTTCTCAGAAAGCCTGAAAATTCTTATGAATACCAATTTCAAAAGCTATGTATTTAAATTGAGCTAATGATTTGGTTGGAGTGACAGGATTTGAACCTGCGACCTCTTGCTCCCGAAGCAAGCGCGCTCCCAACTGTGCTACACCCCGTTTATATATGTTATTTTATACCATATATAAAAAAAGACAAGGTATTTTGTAAACTGCAATCCACAATGCATGATGCACAATTCACAATTAAGGACGATTTTCTGTTGTCACAAAACTAAAAAAATTACGATGTAATTTTTTTAGTTGAAAGTTGATAGTGGACAATTGACAGTGAAGGTTGATTTTTAGCTATCGCAAAAAATCTTTAAATTTATATGAACCAGCAATGTTTCGCTTTAGTGAAACAAGTCTTCAAAAATTTAATTAAAGATTTTTTGTAGTATAACGGAAAAAAATCCACCTTAACTGTCAACTATCAATTGTCAACTGTCAACTCAAAAAGCTTTGTTTCGCAATGTCTTTAATTTACGAATTGCAGGGGAAAGATTCATATACCCATTTTATCTTCATTATCACCTTCGCCCCTTGTAGGAACTGTAGACATGAGAAATCCAACTAGTATTGATACTAGAGCCGGTGATATTATATTTATATAAGCTATGTAAGTGGTTCTATATAGTATTAATGCAGTTATGCCAGTTAAGGTTATGCTGACTATAAAAATATAGATTACAAATTTAGCAAAAGAACTAAAAAACTTTTTATATAGTTTATGCCTTGTAGGGCCGCTTATTATTTTTTGAAATAAGAAATAAGATAATAGAATTAAAACTATATCTACTGAAGCAGATATTAAAAAATTTTTCAAATAAAACACCTCCAATAGGTTGATAATCTATAGTATTACCCTATTGGAGGTGTTTTACACTCAAATTATTTGTTTAAGTACATTTCTCCTACTTTAAATACGTCTCCTGCACCTACGGTTAAAAGAAGATCTCCATCTTTTAAGTCAGTTTTTAAATAATCAACTATAGATTTAAAATCTGTAATATTAGTGCAATTTATACCACGTTTTGCAATTTCTTTAGCTAGCATAGCAGAACTTACTTTGCCAGTGTCTTTTTCTCTTGCAGGATATATATTTGCTAAAATTAACTCATCTACATTGTCAAAAGCCTCAGTGAATTCTTTAAATAAGCTTATGGTTCGTGAAAAAGTATGGGGCTGAAATACACAAATTATTCTCTTGTGAGGATAATTTATAGCAGCATTTAAAGTTGCTTTTATCTCAGTAGGATGGTGAGCATAATCGTCTATTACTGTTATGCCTTCTTTTTTACCTTTTAACTCAAACCTTCTGTGAGTACCTTTAAAGTTTTCCAATCCCATTTTTATGTTATATGGGGATATATTTAAGATTAAAGAGACGGCTGTACTTGCCAGTGCATTTAATATATTGTGTTTACCTGGAACACTTAAATGTAAAGATGATATTTTAACATCATTTTTATATATTTCAAAGGAGGCACAACTTTTTTCATCAAGGCATATATTTTTAGCTGTAATGTCACCAGCATTAATTCCATAAGTTAATATATTGCAGTTAACATTTGATATAACATTTTTCATTCTTGCATCGTCCGCACAACAAACTAAATATCCTTCTTCGGGAATTAGCTTTGCAAATTTTATAAAGGCATTTTGTATATCATCTATGTCTTTATAATAATCAAGATGATCTGCATCTATATTTAAAATTACGCCTATGGATGGGAAAAACTTCAGAAAAGACCCTTTGTATTCGCAAGCCTCAGTAATGAAATAAGGGCTGTTTCCTATTCTTACATTTCCATTTATGTTGTCCAAGTTTCCTCCTACTAATATGGTAGGATCTAAATCAGCTTTAAGCGTAATACATGATAGCATGGATGTAGTTGTGGTTTTACCATGTGTACCTGCTATAGCTACATTATACTTATGACCTTTCATTATATGTCCTAGAAGCTCAGCCCTGGACATTAGAGGAATGTTCAAGGCTTTAGCCTTTAAAAATTCTTCATTATTTTTTTGGATTGCGGCAGTATATATAACTAAATCTATATCTGGTTTTATATTTTCACTGACTTGCCCTATATAAATTTTAGCTCCTTTTGATTTTAACTTTTCTGTTGCAGGAGAAGTTTTTATATCTGAACCGGATACATTAGATCCCTTTTCTAATAAAATTTCAGCTAAAGCGCTCATGCTTATTCCGCCTATACCTATAAAGTGTACTTTCTTATTTTTTATAAAATCAAATGACAAACTGAATCACTCCTTTAATTTAACTAACTTATCTAATAATTATATACAAAAATTAATTAAAAAACATAACTTTATGGATATATTTTATAATTTACAATTTGCTAAATAACAAATAGCAAAGAATATGAAGTAATCAATGCACAATTAAGGACGATTTTCTGTTGTAACAGAAAATCTAAAAATTTAATGTTTATACTACTTAGTTTTTAGATTTTTCATAACACTCGCGGAGAAAAATCTACAGAAATTATGCATTGTGAACTGTGAATTGTGAATTGATTTAAATTTCATTATTCTTAAATTATGAATTTCAGGTATTAAATAAGTGTTGATAAATAACATTTTTTAGAATACAATATGAATAATAGAATAAAATATTAACATATTGTTCGTAAAATTATATAGATGGGTGATAGAATGCAAAAGTTTAGTAGAAATCAGAGAATAGCTGCTGTAACGAAAATTTTACTTGAAAATCCTAATAAAATAATGGGTTTGAATAACTTCACAGAAATGTTTAATACTGCAAAATCAACTGTGAGTGAGGATATTGTAGTAGTGAAGGATACTTTAAATAAATTGGACATGGGAAAAATAAATACTGTATCAGGAGCAGCAGGGGGAATTAAATATGTATGTGGTATGTCTAATGAAAAGAAAAGAGAATTTGCTGAAAAATTATGTATTATTTTGAAAGATAGAGAAAGAATAATACCAGGTAATTTTTTATATATGACAGATATAATGTTTAACCCTAAGATAATATACACTGCGGGATTGATTTTGGCATCTATTTTTATAGAAAAGGATATTGATTGTGTAGTTACTGTTGAAACAAAGGGAATTCCGCTAGCTTATGAAGTTGCTAGAATGCTTGGAGTTCAACTTGTAGTTGTAAGAAGAGAAACGAAATTTACTGAAGGCTCTACTTTAACTATAAATTATGTATCAGGTTCTACAGGTAGGATTCAAAATATGTCTTTGTCTAAGAAGGCATTAAAGAAAGGAAGTAGGTGTATTTTTATTGATGATTTTATGAAAGCAGGAGGAACTGCTAAAGGTATAGTAGATCTTTTAAAGGAATTTGAAAGTGAACTTTTAGGAATAGGAATTTTAATAGACAATATAGGAATACGTAATAAATTAGTTGAAAATTATATGTCAATAGTTGATTTTAAAGGCATTGATGAGAAAGGAAATGCAATTTTATTTCCTTCTAAAATGTTTAACTAATAAAATTTTGAAAAAATTTTATTAGTTTTTAATAAAATAGGGAGGAAAAATATAAGATATAGAGAATAGTATATACATAAGCATCTTGGAGGTGGATTATATGCAAATTACAGATGTCAGAGTGAGGAAAATTGCTGCCGAGGGTAAGATGAAAGCTATTGTTTCAGTAACCTTTGATAACGAATTCGTTGTTCACGATATAAAAGTTATAGAAGGTCAAAATGGTCTTTTTATAGCAATGCCAAGTAGAAAAACTCCTGATGGGGAATTTAAAGACATTGCTCACCCTATAAATACTCAAACAAGGGAGAAAATACAAAAATCAATTCTTGATGAGTATGAAAAAGTAAAAAGTGAAGAAACTGTTACCGAAGAAAAGGTTAAAGAATAATAAAAGGGAGTATAAATACTCCCTTTTATTATTTTTTAACTATTTTTATTTTAAGATACATTTAAAAATTATTATTCGAAAGTTATTTATAAGGTTGCAAATAATTTTCATATAAAATATAATATTATAGGATGTTTTATATAGTATTATAATGTATAAAATTGAAGCTTATAACCATTAAAGAGGTGTTAAAATGTATAATTGTGCTATAATATTGGCGGCTGGACAAGGAAAAAGGATGGAATCATCTAATCCTAAAGTACTTCATAAGGTTTGCGGAAAAGAAATGGTGAATATAGTTATTGATACTGTAAAGAAAGCACAAATAGAAGATATAAATGTGGTAATTGGTAAAAGTTCAGATGAAGTAAAAAAACATACTGAAAGTAGAAATGTAAGTTATTCTTTTCAAGAAAAACAATTGGGTACAGGAAATGCAGTTTTATGTGCAGCAAACTTTTTAAAGGATAAAAAAGGAACTGTAGCTATATTTACAGGGGATTCGCCTTTAATAAAAGAGGATACTATAAAAAAAATGTTAAGCTTTCATAATGAAAGTGGATACAAAGCTACTATACTAACTTCTTTAGTGGAAGATTCTTTTGGATACGGGAGAATTATTAGAGAAAAGAGTGGAGAGGTATCCAAAATAGTTGAACATAGAGATTGTTCAGAGGAAGAACTTAAAGTAAATGAGATAAATTCAGGAATGTACTGTTTTGATATAGAGAGTTTAACAGAGAACTTAGATAAAATACATAATGATAATGCTCAAGGAGAATATTATTTAACTGATGTTATAGAAATATTAAAAAGTGAAGGAAAAAAAGTAGGAGCATTACCGATTCCATTTGAAGAGACTATGGGAGTTAACTCAAGGGTTCAGCTTTCAGAAGCTGAAAGGGCTATGAGAGAAAGAGTAAATAGAATACATATGGAAAATGGTGTTACTCTTATCGATGCCGATAATACTTACATAGAGTTAGATGTTAAAATAGGTAAAGATACTATAGTATATCCTGGGAATGTACTTCAGGGCAGTACTGTAGTAGGTGAAAATTGTACATTGTATCCTAATTCTAGGATACAAAATAGTACAATACAAAATAACGTAACAATTCAAAGTTCAGTAATACTAGATAGTACTATAGGAGAAAGTACTACTGTAGGACCTTTTGCATACATAAGGCCTCAAAGTATAATAGGTAAGTCTGTACGAATAGGTGATTTTGTAGAAGTAAAGAAATCCACTATAGGGGATAAGACAAAAGTGTCTCATTTGACATATATAGGAGATGCGGAAGTTGGAAGTGGATGCAATTTTGGGTGTGGAACTGTAGTGGTGAATTATGACGGAAAGAAAAAGAATAAGACGTTAATTGGAAATAACTCATTTATAGGATGCAATACGAATTTGATTTCTCCAGTTAAGGTTAATGACGATACCTATATAGCAGCAGGTTCTACAATAACAGATGAAGTGCCAGAGGGAGCATTAGCAGTAGCTAGGGCGCGACAAATAAATAAGGGAAATTGGGTATATAAAAAAGGATTAAAGAAATAAAATTTTAGGAGGGCTTTACATAATGATAACCCATGGTAAGAATATTAAAATTTTTGCAGGCAATTCTCATCCTGAATTAGCTAGGCAAATAGCAGATATTTTAGGAACTAAAGTAGGAGATTCTAAAGTTTCTACTTTTAGTGACGGAGAAATATCTGTAGACATTAATGAGACAGTTAGAGGAATGGACGTATTTATAGTTCAATCAACTAATGATCCAGTAAATGATAACTTAATGGAACTTTTAATTATGATTGATGCATTTAAAAGAGCATCGGCAGGGAGAATAACAGCAGTAATGCCTTATTACGGATATGCTAGACAAGATAGAAAAGCTAAGGCAAGAGATCCAATAACAGCAAAACTTGTAGCAGATATATTAACTGCTACTGGGGCAGACAGAGTACTTACAATGGATTTACATGCAGCACAAATCCAAGGATATTTCAATATACCTTTGGATCATCTTTTGGGAGCACCTATTCTTGCAAAGTATTTTATACAAAAGGGATTTGATAAGAGAGATGATATAGTTGTAGTTTCACCAGACCTTGGAAGCGTAACAAGGGCAAGAAAATTTGCTGACAAGTTAAATGCAAGCATAGCTATTATTGATAAGAGAAGACCAAAAGCTAATGTATCAGAAGTAATGAATATAATTGGAGATATAAAAGGAAAAATAGTTATATTAGTGGATGATATGATAGATACAGCTGGAACAATAACAAATGGTGCTAGTGCTCTTATGGAACGTGGAGCAAAAGAAGTTTATGCTTGCTGTACACATGCAGTATTATCCGGACCAGCAATAGAGAGAATAAAAGGTTCTGTTATAAAAGAACTAGTAATGTTGAATACTATAAACTTACCTGAAAGCAAAATGTTGGATAATTTTAAGATACTATCTATAGCTCCAGTATTTGCGGAAGCTATAAAAAGAATATATGAAGATGTTTCTGTAAGTAAATTATTTGAAGATTAGCGTAAAAAAGCATGTAGAAAATTTATTCTACATGCTTTTTAAAAAATATTTAAAGTAGACTTAGTATTTGTGACTTATTTGTAACTTTTGATAATATATTATTATTTATACAAAAATATGTGATACTTTTAATATAAAGGCTATTTACTAGAGATAACATAACTGATGAGGTGCTGATATATAAATATTTACCAGGAGGATAAAATTATGGAAGGGTCTATAGGTAAAATTTTAATAGTAGATGATGATGAAAATATATGTGAAGTAATAAAAATGTACGTAGAAAGTGCCGGATATGAGACAAAGGTTGTTAATGATGGTAAGACAGCGCAAACTATGTTTTTAGAGTATAAACCAGATTTAGTACTTTTAGATATAATGCTTCCCAATATAGATGGAATAGATGTGCTTAAGTGGATAAGGAAAGAATATGAAACCCCTGTAATTATGATTACTGCAAAAGGGGAAACTTTTGATAAGGTTTTAGGACTTGAGCTGGGAGCAGATGATTATATAGTCAAACCTTTTGAGGCCAAAGAAATGCTAGCTAGAATTAAGGCAGTACTTAGAAGATATAGTGTGGATAACGAAAACAAGGAAGTGCTAAAGTTTAATCAATTAACGATTGATATAAATTCATATACGGTAATTTATAAAGATGAGGGAATAAAAATGCCGCCGAAAGAGTTTGAATTATTACATTATCTGGCAAGTAATAAAAATAGAGTATTTACTAGAGAACAACTTTTATGTGAAGTTTGGGGTTATGATTATCCAGGGGATTCTAGAACTGTAGATGTACATATTAAGAGATTAAGGGAAAAACTTCAAGGAGGACCAAATTGGCAGATAGAAACTGTGTGGGGTGTAGGATATAAGTTTGAGGTGAAATAGATGAAAAAGGGGTTATTTTCAAAACTTATAGCTGCATTTACTGCAATTATTATAGTTAGTTTTGTAATGACATCAGGTTTTTTATCATATTGGTTTGAAAGTTATTATTTTGAGCAGAGGAAAGGAGAGTTGCTTAAAGAATCTCAATTTATAAAATATAAAGCTATACAGTATTTAAATGGAAATTTGACTTCAGACAATATAAATGAGACTTTAAGTTATATAGGAAAGTATTTATCAGCAGATATATGGCTTGTAGACAATTATGGGTATGTTTATTCTGTATCAAAAAATGAGCATAAAAAATTAATAGCTACTTCTAGACAAATACTTACTAAGGATTTAGAGGATCTTAGGGAGAATAAAACAGTCGATAAGATGGAAGCTTATCCAGGTATATTTATAGCTAGGGTTCATACTTTTGAAATACCTATTTTTTCAAATGGGGTTTTCAAGGGTGCTATAATGATGCATACCTCTATAGATGAATTAAAAGGACCATTAAAGAGGGTATATGAAATTATATGGATATCGGCTGTTTTAGCGATTATAATATGCTGTATTGTAATGTATTATTTATCACAAAAAATAATACTAAATCCCCTTAAAAAAATAAATTTTGTGGCAGGTAAAATATCCAAAGGTGAAGTTGAAAAGAGAGTTCATATAAAATCTAAGGATGAAATCGGAGAACTTGCAAAGTCTTTTAACACTATGGCAGATTCATTAGAAAAGGTAGAAAAAAATAGAAGAGAGTTTATATCCAATGTATCTCATGAAATAAGGTCCCCTATAACTTCTATAAAAGGATTTATTGGGGGTATGATTGATGGAGTTATTCCAGCAGAAAAACAAGACTATTATTTGTCAGTTACTTATTCAGAGATACAGAGACTTACAAGGCTTGTAAATGATCTTTTGGATTTATCTGCAATAGAAGCGGGTCAATTTAAACTTAGGATAGAAGAAGTGGACATAAATGAAATTATAAGATTATGTGTTATAAAATTTGAAACTAAAATAAATAATAAGAAATTAAAAGTAGATGTATTAATGGAAGGTGATAAACTGTATGTAGCTGCAGATAAAGATAGAATAACCCAGGTAGTTACGAATTTAGTAGACAATGCTATAAAGTATTCAGATATCGGTGGAAATATAAAAATTTTAACTAAAATTAAAGGCGAAAAAGTAATTGTGTCTGTTTATAACGATGGACCGGGTATAAAAGAGACAGATTTAAAACATATATGGGATAGGTTTTACAAGGTAGACAAATCCAGAACTTCAAAAATGAGCACGGGACTTGGACTTTCTATTGTGAGAAGTATACTTATTCAATTAGGTGAAGATATATGGGTTGAAAATAAAGATTCTAAGGGAATTGTGTTCACTTTTACCTTAAAGAGGGTTTAAGGAATCATTACATTCTGTTCATATTTGTGTAAAACTTTTTTATTATAATTACTCTAAGTTAGAGATTATGAGGTGTAATTGATGAATGATGATAACAGATATGATAACATAAAAGATGTTAGGTGGGAAAATGTAAAAAATGATGAGTCAAAAATAAAGTTTGTAAATAGTAAGAAAAGATCAAATATAAAAAAAATAGCCAGTTTATTTTGTGTTATACTAGTAGCTGCAGTTTCTGGAGGTATATCTGGAGCATATATAATTAATAAAAAACAGGTCTCTAAAATTTATACACCTGATAATCGAATGTTAGTTGAGCCAAAACAAGATAGAAGCGAAAAAAAAGATGAATCTCAGGGCACGAAGGAAAATTCTATAACGGAAGTAGCTGAAACTGTTGGGCCTGCAGTAGTAGGGATAAGTAATAAAGCAGAAGGGTATTTTGGATTGCAGGATGCAGGAAGTGGATCTGGAGTAATAATTGATTCCAATGGATATATAGTTACTAATTGTCATGTAGTACAGGGAGCAGATAAAATTACTGTTAAACTTTCGAGTAATAAGATATTAAATGCTTCTGTAGTAGGAACAGATCAAAGATCCGATTTAGCTGTAATAAAAGTAGATGCAAAAAACCTTCCTGTAGTTAGGGTTGGAGATTCTTCAAAAGTAAAGGTTGGTGATACTGCAATTGCCATAGGAAATTCATTAGGAGAGCAGTTCACAGGATCTGTTACGGCAGGGATAATAAGTGCACTAAATAGGAAAATAGAGTATAATGGATCAATATATAAAGTTATTCAAACAGATGCGGCTATAAATTCAGGAAACAGCGGCGGACCCCTTTGTGATTTACAAGGTAATGTTATAGGTATAAATAGCTTAAAAATAGGGGCTGAGTTAAATGCGGAAGGAATGGGTTTTGCTATAGATGTAAATGAAGCGAAGGATATAATAAAATCCCTTATGAATGCTGGAAAAGTATCGAGACCTTACTTAGGTATATCTGGAGAAAGCGTAATATCAAATGATGATAAAATTCAAGGAGTCTATATTGAACAGGTAGAAAAAAATAGTGGAGCTAGTATGGCTGGCATAAAGCCTACGGATATATTAATGGAGTTAGAAAGTCAAAAGATAAGGAATACATCGGATATACAAGAAATAATAGAAAAACATAAAGTTGGAGAAAAGGTTGAAGGGAAAATTTGGAGGGATGGTAAGATTATAAAAGTGGAAATAGTTCTCTCTGAACTGAAAGGAAATAAATAAAGAGACTTTTGGTCTCTTTATTATTTATGTTTTTTAGTATAATATATATTATGTAATAGATTTAATATAGTATTGTGATTGGAGTGGAAAAATGTTTTTAATAGCTGGATTAGGAAATATAGGTACTAAATATCAACATACAAGACACAATATAGGATTTGATGCTGTAGATTTAATAAGTAATAAGTATAATATTTCTATAAATAGGGAAGAATTTAAAGGAACCTATGGAGAAGGCATAATAGCAGATAATAAAGTAATGTTATTAAAACCAAGTACTTATATGAATTTGAGTGGAGAAAGTGTAATAGAGGCGGCAAATTTTTTTAAGATAAAAAATAGCAATATAATAATTATATATGATGATATAGATCTTGAAATTGGAAGAATTAGAATAAGAAATCATGGAAGTGCTGGAGGCCATAATGGTATAAAAAATATAATAGCAAATTTAGGTACAGATGTATTCCCAAGAATAAGGATAGGGATTGGACATCCTAAATTGGATATTGTGTCCCATGTCTTGGGAAAATTTGACAAAAATGAAAGAAATAATATAGAAAAAGTTTTGGAAACTAGTGTGGATGTATTGGAATGCCTCATAAATTTCGGAGTAGAAGAAGCTATGAATAAGTTTAATGGACTAACACTATAGACCTATTACAAAATAATTGAATTGATACCGTATAATCTCTTTAAACAAAGAGATTAACGGTTGTTGTGCGTTAAATTAAAAAAACTTAAGTGAAATATTTATCCAGAGTTAGGTGAATAAAATTTGTAGGGTGGTTGTTAAAATGAGATTAGATGGACTTATAAAACCTATGAGAGAAAGCAGCGAATTTGGAAATATTATTGATGGAATAAGCAAGAAAAGGTTTCCTATAGGGGTATTTGGACTTTCAGAGTCGGCTAAGAGTTATTTAATATATGGAGTGTATAACGAACTAGACAAGCCTTTTCTAGTTGTTACTCATAGTGATGTAGAAGCCAGAAAACTATATGAAGATCTATCTTTTTATCTATCACAAGTATATTATTTTCCAACTAAAGAGATGGCATTTTATAATATAGATGCCATATCGGGAGACCTGAGGTGGGAAAGATTAAAGGTAATAAGGAAAATGATAGATACAGATAGAAAAATTATAATAACTTGTGTGGAGTCTCTGGCTTCTACGTATATACCTGTAGGGTTATATGAAAATTATATAATCAACATATCTGTAGGAGATGTTTTAAATTTAAAAGATTTAAGTGAGAAATTGGTTCAATGTGGTTATGAAAAAAATGAAATTGTGGATTCGAAAGGCCAATTTTCCATAAGAGGTGACATAATGGATGTATACTCACCAATAGCGGCAGAAGCCTATAGAATAGAGCTATTTGGGGACGAAGTAGAATCTATTAGAACTTTGAATTTAGAATCACAGAGAAGTGTTGATAAAATAGACAGTATAGAAATATTTCCTGCTAAAGAGATCATACTTGATAAGGATAGTATTCAAAAAGGAAGAAAAAGTATAGAAGAAGATGCAGCCCTAGTAGAAAAGAAATTGGAAAAAAATAAGAATAAGGAAGCATTAGATAGGATAGATGAAATAACAAAGAAAAACTTAGAGAATCTAGAGGAGAGCTGGAGTTTTGAAAATATTGATAGTTTTCTTCCATATTTTTATGATAAGCCTGCTTCTTTCCTTGATTATGCCAAGGGTTATTTTATAGTTATGGATGATGTACAGAGGTGCTCCGGAAAATTAAATAGTATATATTTTGAATTCCAAGAAAATTATAAAAGCCTCTTAGAAAGGGGATGTATACTCCCAAATCAAAGTAAAATGTTATGTTCAAAATCTGAGTTGCTTGAAGAACTTAAAAATAAAGAAATTATAACCTTGGATGCTATTGCTAAAAATTCTAAAATTATCCAACCTAGAACTATAACTAATTTTTCTCAAATAACTTTAAATAGTTATCAAGGACAGATGGATTTGTTTATTGAGGACATAAAGGATAAAAAGTCCAGAGGATATAAAATTCTGATTTTATCTGGAACAAGACCGAGAGGAGAAAGATTGGTAGACACTTTAAGGGAAAGAGGTATAGAGAGTAATTATAGAGATGTGATACATGAGATTAAGCCGGGGGAAGTGGTTATAACTTTTGGAAGTCAACTCAAGGGTTTTGAATATCCAGATTTTAAAGTAGGTGTTATATCAGATAAAGAAGTTTTTGGAAGAGCAAAAAGAAAGAATACAAGGAAGACTTCCCAAAAGGGAATAAGCAAGATCAAAAGTTTTACGGAACTTAAACCTGGGGATTTTGTAGTACATGTGAATCATGGTATAGGAATATATAAAGGTATAAAGCAGCTGGAAGTTCAAGGTCACAAGAAGGATTATTTAGAACTTATGTATGAGTCTGAGGATAAACTGTATGTACCTGTAGAACAATTGGATATGGTGCAAAAATATATAGGATCTGAAGGAAAAAGTCCAAAGATAAGTAAATTGGGAGGCTCAGAATGGACTAAAGCTAAGAAAAAGGTAAAGAAATCAATAGAGGAAATAGCTGAAGATTTAGTAAAATTATATGCGGTTAGGTCTACTTTAAAAGGTTATAAGTATTCAAAGGATACAGTATGGCAAAAACAGTTTGAGGATGAATTCCCCTATGAAGAGACACCAGATCAACTTACAAGCATACATGATATAAAGCAAGATATGGAATCAGATAAGGTAATGGACAGATTACTTTGTGGGGATGTAGGGTATGGAAAAACAGAAGTAGCAGTAAGAGCTGCTTTTAAGGCTGTTATGGATGGAAAACAAGTTGCATTTTTAGTCCCGACTACAATACTTGCTCAACAACATTATAATAATTTTGTTCAAAGGTTCTCTGACTTTCCTGTAAAAATAGATATGATAAGTAGGTTTAGAACAACAGCACAGCAAAAAGCATCTATAAATGCCGTTAAAGTAGGAGATGTTGATATATTAATTGGTACTCACAGAATATTACAGAAGGATGTACAATTTAAAGATTTGGGACTTCTTATAATAGATGAGGAACAGAGGTTTGGAGTAAGTCATAAGGAAAAAATTAAAAAGATTAGAAAAAATGTAGACGTACTTACTTTGAGTGCTACGCCTATACCTAGAACCTTGCATATGTCCCTCGTAGGGGTTAGAGATATAAGTATTATAGAGACACCTCCAGAGGAAAGATATCCAATTCAAACTTATGTAGTAGAATATAATGATCAGCTAATAAGAGATGCCATATTAAGAGAAATAAATAGGGGGGGACAGGTTTATTTTGTATATAATAGAGTTGAGAGCATAAAAGAAAGGGCTTCTTATATAGCTAAACTAATTCCAGAAGCAAAAGTAGCTATAGCTCACGGACAAATGCAGGAAAGAGAACTTGAAAATATAATAGTGGATTTTATGAAAAACGAGTATAATATTTTAGTGACAACTACTATTATAGAAACTGGTATGGATATACAGAATGTAAATACCATGATAATATATGATGCTGATAAAATGGGTTTATCACAACTGTATCAATTAAGAGGAAGAGTTGGAAGAACTAATAGAATGGCTTACTGTTATTTAAGCTATAGGAGAGATAAGGTTCTTACTGAAGTGGCAGAAAAAAGACTTAAAGCTATTAAGGAATTTACTGAACTTGGATCTGGATTTAAAATAGCTCTAAAGGATCTGGAAATAAGGGGTGCAGGTAATATGATGGGAGCATCCCAGCATGGACATATGGCGGCTGTAGGATATGACCTATATTGCAGAATGCTGGAGGATACCATAAAGCTGATAAAAGGAGATATAGACAAAGAACCTGTAGAAACTACTGTAGAATTAAAAATAGATGCATATATACCTGATAATTATATAAAGAGTGAAACTCAAAAAATAGAGATATATAAGAAGATAGCAGCTATAAGTTCCTATGATGATATGCTTGATATAAAAGAGGAGCTGGAAGATAGATTCTCTAGTATACCGATTTTGGTGTATAACCTGATGGACATAGCTTATATAAGAAGTATGAGTAAGAAACTTGGAATAGAGGAAATAAAAGAAGTAAAGGATGAAGTCATTTTTTCGTTTCAAAATCAGGATAGAATTGATAAAAATGTACTTAAGGAACTGTTTAAAACTTATTCACATAAGCTTGTGCTAAAAATGAATAAAAAACCGGGTTTTGGATATAAATTAAAAAGTGTAAAAAGAGAAAATCTTTTACATGAAATTAAGGAGATTGTAAAATATATGATAAAAATATATGAACAAAAATAGCTTTGTAGTAAAAATAATTTTGTGTTAAAATAAATTTATATTTTATAAAACACAAAAAGAGTGGGGGAATAAACCGTGAAAAATATAAAAAGGTTGGTAACTGCTGCATTTATAACAGTGTTCGCGTTTTCGACTGCAGGATGTAATATGATAGAAAAAACGCCAGAAGCTATAGCTAACAGTACTGTAGCAACAATTAATGGAGAAAAAATCACAAGAGGTGACTTAGATAAAGATCCAAATACAATTCAATTGTTAAGTCAAGTTAAACAACAATATGGTTCAGACTATGCAAAA
Organism: Clostridium sp.; assembly: GCA_036820645.1. GTDB lineage: Bacteria > Bacillota > Clostridia > Clostridiales > Clostridiaceae > Clostridium_B. Next base: position 7,786 of record DAISLB010000012.1, on the reverse strand, counting down.
AATGATGAGGCTGTTAGTGTTATAAAGAGTCAAAAAGAGAAGATATTAGATCAAATGATTACTAATAAGGTCCTTGAGCAAAAAGCTAAAGAGTTAAAGCTTTTACCAGATGAAAGTAAATTAAAATCGGATATGAATAAGAAGATTGATGAAATTAAAAAGCAGAACTTTAAAAATAATACTAGTCAATTTGATGCAGCATTAAAATCACAGGGATTTACTGAAGAATCATTCAAAACTATGTATCTCGCACAATTGAAAATTCAATCAATACAAACAAACATAAGTAATTATCTTACAAAGAATATGAAAATAACAGACAAACAGATTAAAGATTATTATGATGCAAATAAAGATAAGTATACAGAACAGCCTAATAAAATGCATTTAGCTCATATACTTGTAAAGACAAAAGATGAAGCACAAAAAGTAAAGGCAAGGTTAGACAAGGGAGAAGATTTTGCAAAAGTTGCAAAAGAAGTTTCTCAGGATACTGCTACTAAAGATAAAGGTGGAGATTTAGGATTTGTAAATTACACTGATTCATCATATGATGCTCAATTTATGGCAGGAGCAAAGAAATTAAAAGAAGGTGCTATATCAGATCCAGTTCAAAGTAGTTTCGGGTATCATATAATTAAGTGTATAAAAAAGCAAGAATATCCGGTAAAGGCTTTAAGTAAAGTTAAGGATGAAATAAAGAAGCAGCTGGAGAGTGATCAAAAGAGTAAACTGGTTTCTCAAAAAACCCAAGAATGGGAAAAAGCTGCTAGCATAACTAAGAAAGAAAAAAATATTATGTAAATTTATTTTTACATAAATATATAAACATAAGTAGGTAGAAAAGAACTGCAGTAATTGTATGGCAGTTCTTTTTATTTTTTCTAATTTAAATAACAATTGTGTATAAAATTGCATATTTAGAAAGATAATAATAATACAAGTTATATATTATTTTATAGGAGGAATTATAGTATGAAAGCAACAGGAATTGTTAGACGTATAGATGACTTAGGTAGAGTTGTCATACCAAAAGAAATAAGAAGAACTCTTAGAATAAGGGAAGGAGATCCTCTTGAAATATTTACCGATAGAGAAGGAGGGGTTATATTAAAAAAATATTCCCCTATTGGAGAACTTAATGATGTTTCAAAAGGATATACAGAAGCACTTCAGCAAACTATAGGAAATATAATTATGATATGTGATAAAGACAGCATGGTGTCCATAAGTGGTATACCTAAAAAAGAATATATGGGAAAGAAGATAAGCAATGAACTAGAAAAATTAATAGATAATAGAAAAACAGTTTCTATAGATGAAGATAATGAGGAAGATGTAATTATTCCCTTATATGATGATGAGGATGTACAGGGTAAGTACTCAGCTCAAATTATATGTCCTATAATAGCAGGGGGAGATGCAATTGGAGCTGTAATAATAGTATCTAAAGAAAAAGCTAACTTTGGAGATATGGAAATAAAGTTAGCTGAAACGGCATCATCCTTTTTAGGGAAACAAATGGAAGAATAGATAATGGCAGCATTAGCTGCCATTTATATTCTTTTGACATTATTGACTATAATTTAAAAAATATTCATTTAAAGTAATAATACCTTCGAGTTTTAAATAATTATAAACATGGAGTAAATTGTTTGCAACTATAGCATTCGGAGGTATTTTTATGAAAAAACAATCCCTTATAAAAGGCACTTTTGTATTAGGGGCAGCAGGTATAATATCAAAATTTTTAGGATTATTTTTTAGATGGCCACTTCAAATGCTCATTGGAGATGAGGGAGTGGGTTATTATCAGATGTCATTTCCACTTTATATGTTTTTTATTGCTGCAGCTTCAGGTATACCGGTAGCGGTGTCAAAGATGGTATCAGAAAGAAATGCCATTGGAGATCATGAAGGTGTAATTCAAGTGCTTAGAAAATCTATACTTTTAATGTTTATTTTAGGAACAGGTTTTACAGCTATACTACTTATATTTTCAAATCCAATTATACATTTTTTGAAATGGGATAGAAAATCCTATTATTCTTTGATTGCCATTGCATTTGCACCTATATTCATATCCATAATGAGTGCTTTCAGAGGATTTTTTCAAGGCCTTCAAAATATGAATTATACAGCCGTATCTCAAATTATAGAACAAATAGGAAGAGTAATAGTAGGAGTGGGACTTGCATATTTGTTATTGCCTAAAGGTATAGAATATTCTGCAGGAGGGGCAGCATTAGGAGCGGCAGCAGGAGGATTATTTGGCGGAGTATACCTAATAATAAAATACATTTATGTAAGAAAAGAAATAAGAGTATTTAAAGTTGCAGATAATAAGGATGTATTGAGTAAACTGCTTTATATAGCTATTCCAGTATCTTTAGGAGCAGCAGTTAGCAGTATAATGAGCCTTATAGATTCAGCTTTGGTGCCTCAGAAGCTATTGGAGGCTGGATTTACATATAGGGAAGCAGCTATATTATATGGGCAGCTTACTGGAAAAGCATTTTCGCTTATAAATATACCACTGACAATATCTTCAGCATTGTGTGCTTCTTTGATGCCAATAATTGCAGAATCGTATATATTAAATAGAAAAGTTGATGTTATAAATAAGGTGGATTTGTCTTTTAAAATTTCTATGGTTATTGCAATTCCATCTACCATTGGATTATATGTTCTAGCACATCCTATTCTGGATTTGATTTTTCCGGGTCAATCTGCTGGATTTGGTATACTCCAATATTCAGCATTATCTATTCCTTTTATCGTACTTGTGCAGACATCTACAGCTGTGCTGCAGGGTATAGGACATTATGTGAGGCCTGTAGCTAATTTGACATTAGGATGTATTATAAAGATAGGAATAACTCTATTTCTGGTTCCAATACCTTATATAAATATTTATGGGGCTATTTTAGGAAGTATAGGAGGATATATTGCAGCTTGTATTTTAAACATAGTATTTTTAAGAAAGAGATTAAAAATTTGTATAAATTATTTTCAAACTATGGTTAAACCCGCATTTGCATCTATTTTTATGATGGCAGCTGTTGTAATTATATATTTGTATGTCTATAATTATAGCATGAATAGTAGAATAGCTTGTTTTTTAGCTGTAATTGCCGGTGTAATTATATATATTCCAATTATAGTTATATTTGGAATATTTAAATACAGTTATATAAAAAGTAGATTCTTAAAAAAATAAAGGAGGATTTACAAATGATTAAGGTAGTAGGCCTGGGGCCAGGATCCATAGAATCCCTTACAATAGGTGCTGTTAATGCGTTGAAGGATGTGGGCAAAGTATATTTGAGGACGGAGAAACATCCTACTGTGGATTACTTAAGACAATTGGGCATAAATTTTGAGACTTATGATTATCTATATGAAAAAAATCAGAAATTTGAAGATGTTTACAGATCCATAGCAGAAGATTTGATATTAAAAGAAAAAAATTTTCATAAAATAATTTATGCAGTACCAGGACATCCTCTGGTGGCAGAAAAATCTGTAAAATTATTATTAAAATTGTGTGAACAAAATTCTGTGGATGTAGATATAATACCATCGGTTAGTTTTATAGATGTTATTGCAGAGAAGTTAAATATAGATGTTATTGAAGGAATAAAAATAATAGATGCTTTTGATATAAAGCACCAAACATTAGATAAAAGGGTAGGCACTATAATAACTCAAGTATACGATAGGCTGATTGCATCTGAAGTAAAATTGAAGCTTATGGATTATTATGGAGATGATGCAGACATATATTTTATAAGAGCTGCGGGAGTCAAGGACAGTGAAACTATAAGAAAAATAAAATTGTATGAGCTGGACAGACAAGAGGACATAGATTATTTGACATCAATCTATATACCTAAAGATTTAGAGTCTAAGTATGATTTAAAAGATTTATTAGATGTAATGGAGAAATTAAGAAGTCAGGAAGGTTGTCCTTGGGATAAAGAACAAAACCATGAGAGTCTAAAAAAATATCTTATAGAAGAGAGTTATGAAGTGTTGGAAGCTATAAATAAAAAAGATGATGTGGAACTAACAGAGGAACTGGGAGATGTATTATTTCAAATAGTTTTCCATTCTCAAATAGGAAAAGAAGAGGGATTTTTTAATATTAATGATGTAATTAATGGTGTATGTGATAAAATGATAAAGAGGCACCCACATGTATTTGGGGATATAGAAGTAAATAATTCAGAGGAGGTGATAACAAATTGGGATGCTTTAAAGAAAAAGGAGCAGGGACTTAAAACTCATACAGATGAACTTAGACATGTTGCTCAAACTTTACCTGCTTTGATGAGAGCTGCTAAAGTTCAAAAAAAAGCTGCTAAGGTTGGATTTGATTGGGATAAAGTTGAATGCGCATTAGACAAAGTATTAGAGGAGTATTATGAGGTAAAGGATGTATATAAAAGCAAGGAAAGGGTAAAAATAGTAGAAGAAATAGGAGATTTAATATTTGCTTGTGTAAATGTAGCCAGATTCCTTGACATTGACCCTGAATTTGCATTAAATTATACTATAGAGAAATTTATAAATCGTTTTGCATATATAGAGAAAAGTGCCAGAGAGAAAGGAATGGACATGGAAGATATGACATTAAATGAAATGGATGAACTCTGGGAAAAGGCTAAAAATATATAAGTTTAATTTTTTATATGCAAAAAGAAGGAATTTTTTAATTAATGCAGAATATGCTTCTATGTAAGTATATTCAATAGATTAGAAAGTGATGAATAATTTTAAGTATATATAAATTACATAGTAAGTGATTAAATATTTTTGTATAGTGTGTAGTATTTGTTGCTTTCGAAAGCTTGGTTAGAAAAATTTGGTTAATGATGGCCGAAAATTAGCTGTAAAGATATTTGTGAATATTTTTATACATTTATCTATGAAAATAAGAGGAGGTAAAAAAGGTGAATAAATCAGAATTAATAGCAGGTATAGCAGAAAAGTCAAAATTAACAAAAAAAGATGTAGAGGCGGCTCTTAAAGGGTTTATAGAAAGTGTAGAAGAAACACTTGAAAAAGGAGAGAAAGTTCAATTAGTAGGGTTTGGAACCTTTGAAACAAGAAAGAGAGCTGAAAGAATTGGAAGGAATCCTAGAACTAAGGAAGAAATAAAAATACCTGAATCAACAGTTCCTGTATTTAAAGCTGGTAAAGAGTTTAAAGATAGAGTAAATAAATAATATATTTTCAGAGAGCCTGGGTGAAAATCTAGGTTTTCTGTTTTAAAGGGGAGTTTGTATGAGGTTAGATAAATACCTTAAAGTATCTAGAATAATAAAAAGAAGGACTGTAGCAAAAGAAGTATGTGAAGGGGGAAGGGTTACTATAAATGGAAAAGTGGCCAAACCTAGTATTGAAGTCAAAGAAGGTGATATAATAGAAATAAGATATGCCAATAAGTCTTTAAAGGCAGAAATTTTAAATATTGCAGCTCATGTTACAAAAGCAAATGTTCAAAGCATGTATAGGATAATTTCAACTGAATAAGATTAAAATAGTAAGTAATATAATCCCAAATAGCCACATATATTTATTATAGGTGGAGGGGATATTTTATGGATAAAAAGGAAATAACTGTAGAAGACAAGAAAAGCTTGTTAAGTCTTCAAAATAGAAAAAAGTTAATGTTAACTGGAGTTATTGAAGTAGTAAGTTTTAATGAAGATCAAATAGTTTTAAATACTAATCTTGGAACCCTCAATATTAAAGGCAATAACTTAAAGATGAATAAATTAGATGTACAAAATGGAGATGTGATTATAGTAGGTATGGTAAATTCCTGTGTATATACCAATAATAAGTCGAAAAAAAAGAACCAAAGTTTAATATCAAAAATGTTTAAATAAAATGACGTTACCATGAAAGGATTAGTATGATTATATCAATAAGTACTCAAATTCGACTTATAATATTTAGCATTATAGCTGGAATAATAACGGGGATATTATTTGATTTTTATAGACTAATAAGAGGATTTAAAGATTTAAATAAAATAATAACGTTTATTGAGGATACTCTGTTTTGGATATTTACAGCCATAATTGTATTTATATTTTTAATGTATACAAATTATGCCTATATGGGAATGTATGTATATATCCTATTAGGTGTAGGTATATGTTTATATTTGAAATTCTTCAGTAATTTATTTATAGAATTACATAATAAATTATTCAAAGTAGTGGGAAGATTATTTAGGGTGTTTATATATATAATAATATATCCATTTCAATACCTTATTTATAATATTAAAAGAAAAAATAAAAAAAAGTATAAAAATTAGCTTGAAGAAAATCAAAAATCAAATTACAATATAAGTGAGATATGCTATGATAAATTGAGGAAGGCAATAGTTAAGAAAATAAATATATAGAAATGTAAATCATTAGTGGGAGAATCGGTGAGTATTAATGAAAATAAAAATCAAATGGAAAAATATAATTTTTTTATTAATAGTTCTATATATAGGCTATATTTTTATAAGCCAACAATTAACTATGCAGAGCATACAAAAACAGATAAGTGAAAAGAAAATTGAAGAGCAGAGGGGTAAATATAAAAATCAAAAATTACAGGAAGAGGTAAAAATGTCTAATTCTAATGTGTATATAGAAAAATTAGCTAGAGAAAAATTAGGTCTTATTAAGCAAGGTGAAACTCCTGTAATAGACAATAAAAATTGATTACCAGTTATGCTGTAATAGAAAACTATAACAGGTTTTTTTAAAAGGTATGCCTGTTGAGATTATGGAGGATAAGTGGTTGTGGATGTAGCAAAAATTTTTGGGCAAGATCCAAGAAGTCCTACTCTGTTAAAAGAGAAAAAGTTTATATTATATAGTATTATTTTTTAAGGAGGAGTTTTTTTAATATGACCTTAAAGGCAGGAAGCATACTAGAAGGTACAGTAGTTAACATTACTAGTTTTGGAGCTTTTGTAGATGTTGAAGGTAAAACTGGGTTGGTGCACATATCTGAGGTGTCGGACACTTATGTTAAGAATATACGCGACTATTTAAAGGAAAAGGATAAAGTAACTGTTAAGGTAATTTCTATTGATGATAATGGGAAAATTAGTTTATCTATAAAACAGGCAGGACATGATAAAAAGAGTTTTAAGCCTATGGAAATAGATTGGCAAAAAGAAAAAACTAAGCAGAATCAAGGCAATTTTGAAGATAGATTATCTAAATTTTTAAAAGATAGTGAAGAAAGATTCCAGGATATAAAGAAACATCAAGATGCAAAAGGCAAAGGATATAAAAAATCTTCTAATTACTAGTAGGATTACAAGGGGCTGTTTAGCCTCTTTTAAAATTTTTATATAGAAATTTTAAAAAATTAGTTGACAATATAGTTAGTACGATATATAATAATACATGTCGTCAATTTGTTATGTATATATTTTGCTGGAGTGGCGGAACAGGCAGACGCACAGGACTTAAAATCCTGCGGGCTTTAAAACCCGTACCGGTTCGATTCCGGTCTTCAGCACCAATTAATGACGCGGGGTGGAGCAGTTGGTAGCTCGTCGGGCTCATAACCCGAAGGTCGTAGGTTCAAGTCCTTCCCCCGCAACCAAAAATATATAACATGGTGGAATAGTTTAGGTGGCTAGAGCATTCGGTTTATATCCGAAGTGTCGTAGGTTAAATTTCTATTTCTGCTACCAATTGATGTGCTGGAGTGGCGGAACAGGCAGACGCACAGGACTTAAAATCCTGCGGGCTTTAAA
>DAISLB010000011.1:0-48501 GCA_036820645.1 Clostridium sp. | reverse complement strand
CTTTCCAATTACGCACAATCGTATTATCACTTTTACGCTGCCAGTTAAAAGCAAAGTCCTTATTGAACTTATCCGATGTGGTATTCGCCATATACTTCACATTATTTGGTGTAATTGCCACCAATATTTGTAGAGTGGAAAAAATATCACGATATTGGTTTTCTTCGGAATATTGATGCATTTGATTTAATGCTTCATTGACATCATGTGTATCACGTTTTTCTTCAATTTGTATGATAGGTAAACCATTAATAAGAAGTGTCGTATCAAAGCGACGATTTTGTTTCCCAGTGATAATTGCAGGGCGTTCAATTTGATTAACTACTTGATACACCGTATCTCCAGCACCAATTTGTTTTTGATCGAAAACCGTTAAAAACACGTGACGGCCATCATCTAAATCAATTTCAATTTGCGATACACCATTAAGTCCATATAAAAATTGTCCAGCTTCATATGGTGTTTGAATATCAGATATAATCTTTTTAACTTGATTAAATTCCACAGTACTTAGTGGATGATCAAGTGTATTTTGATTGTGCCTCTCAAGAATCTCTTTGAAGTTATCCCAAAGCTTTTCTGTAGTTTTAATTTTGGGTTCATACTTCCATAGCTTTGTTTTCACACAGTAATCAGCAGGTTTTTCGCTAACCATAAAGTCGCTGATTCCTTCTAGGTGTTCAGGTTTAGTTATGGTCCCGCTAGTAATATATTGTATTAACTCAGTTTCAAATTGCTCTTCATTCATTCTCACTTGCCTCCTCTAACTTGGATAACCTGATTTTTGTTTCAAGTTCTGCTGCTCTATTTCTAAGGGCTTGCAGCCTTAGCTGATTAAAATAGACTTGTCCTATAATTCTCTGCTTATCTATGGAAGGTATTTTCGGTATTTCAAGCCCTTTAAGCTGCTTGAGAGTATATTTTAAAACTTGCGAACCCTGCAGTCCCACCATAAACTGTTTCTTGATCGTTTTGTTTTCATTAATGAGATAAACCAAAAACTTTGAATCAATGTTATGGCTAGGTAATAACTTGACGTAGTTTTGCGTATAAAGATATCCCTCGTGCTCTTTTCTTACCATCGCTGCAATTCCCGTGATTAAACTAAACACCACATCACCATCGCATAAGGTATTTACTTTATCATTGGTTCTGACTTGTTTATTGCCCACATCGTTTGAAATAATACCTACCAAATCATCTGTTAAATCTGTTTGACTATAATAAGTAAAAAGCGGTGTTTTCTCATCAAACACTTCAGTAATTCTAAATTGAGGCGATCCACTTACTAATCCAACTAATTCACTCAACTTTTTCATAAAATATTGTGCCTTTCTAAAATTAACCTTATTTGCTACAATGTAATCATATCATAAAAGGAATTTTATTGCAACTATTAAAAATGTAATTTTAAAAAATTACATTTTTAATAGTTGGTAAACATTATCCATTCTATTTTCTCAACCTAAAACACGGTGCCAAAACGGAGAAGGTGTTAGAGAAAAAACACACTGCACACCAGTGGTGCAAATATTAGCAACTTTGTACAATCTTATTTTAGCATTAATACCACTAAAAAGTGCACACCCCTCTTTCAAAACTTCATAAGGGTGTGCACAAATCCGCAAATAAAAACCATTTCAGCCTAAAATATTAATTTTTTAACACCAATTTTTATCTCCAAAAACAACAAAAGCCACTGATATCAGCGACTTTCAATTGTATCAAAATTATAGTTTATGTATGGTGGAGGTGAGGGGTTTTATATTCTAGTGAAATATTTACTGTTTTCTACCCCCGTATCACCAAATATATACAGTTTTTACCATTTATCAGCCTCAGCTATACCAATGCCTCTAGCTGTCTTTCCTTTTAAGCTTAACTACGCACTCCACGTGCGCTGTTTGCGCAAACATATCCACAGGCTGCACCTCTTTAGTCATATATCCAAAATCCCTAAAAACCGCTAAATCCCTGGCAAGTGTTGCAGGATCACAGGACAAATAAACTACAGTCCTTGGTGCCATGTCTGCAATTGCTTTAAGCAGCCCGGCATCACATCCCTTTCTTGGTGGATCAACCACTACCACATCAGCCTTTACCCCCTTACTTATGAGCTCTGGTATCACTACCTCGGATTTGCCCGTTATGAACTCTACATTATTTACCCCATTTTCTTCAGCATTTATTCTGGCATTCTTTATGGCTTCATCAATTATTTCCACCCCATATACTTTCTTTGCCTTTTGAGACAAAAACAAAGATATAGTTCCCGTACCACAATAAGCATCAAATATAACTTCATTCCCGCTTAAGTCAGTATACTCCAATGCTTTACTGTAAAGCACTTCCGTTTGAAGAGGGTTTACTTGAAAAAATGAAAGAGGAGACACATTGAATTTAAAATTACCTATATAATCCCTTATGGTATCCTGGCCCCATAGGGTTACACATTTTTTGCCTAATATCACATTGGTTTTTTCATGGTTTATATTATGTACTATGCTCTTTATTCCAGGTAAGTTATTACACATAAGTTCTACAAGTTCCTTTTTATGGGGCAAACTTTCAGTAAAAGTTACAATCACCAGCATAATTTCACCTGTAGCAAATCCTTTTCTAGTCATTATATGTTTTATAGTGCCTCTGCCTGTTCTCTCATCATAGGGCTCTACATTATACTTTTCAATCCAGTTTCTCATAAGTTTCACTATTTTATCTGAGGTTTCGTCCTGAATAAGGCAGCTTTCCATATCTATTATTTCATGACTTCTTTTTACATAAAATCCTATATTTATTTTTTCATTGCATTTACCTACTGGCAATTGTACTTTATTTCTATATCTATAGGGGTTTGTCATGCCTAAAGTGTTATACAATTTTACTGAAATATCTTTCTTACTTTCCTCTAAAACATTATCTCTAAATGTCTTATCATGCTCTTTTACTTGAAATTTTCCTATTCTCTCTAAACAATCTTTTACTCTCTTTTTTTTAAAGTCAAGCTGCCCTTCATAGGACATATGCTGGAGCTGACATCCACCGCATCTTTTGTATATGCTGCAACAAGGATCGGTTCTATAAGGAGATGGTTCAAGTATCTCCACCAATCTTCCAAAAGCAAAATTTTTATTTACTTTTACGACTTTTACTTTGACCTTTTCTCCCTGAATAGCCCCCTGTGTAAAAATTGTAAAACCATCTACCTTTCCAACTCCCTCTCCCTGATATCCCATGCCATCTATTTTCATTATGTATTCTTTATTTTTTTCTATTTTTTCGCTCATATATTCACCTACTTAAACAAAATCTAAAACTTTTCATTATTAATTTAACTTTCGCTTATAAGAAATTGTGACTTAATATAAAAAAATTACGACGAAATTTTTTTAGTTGAAAGTTGATAGTGGACAATTGACAGTGAAGGATGATTTTTAGCTATCGCAAAAAATCTTTAAATTTATACAACCATTAATGTTTTGCTTTAGCAAAACGAACCTTCAAAAACTTAATTAAAGATTTTTTGTAGTATAACGGAAAAAAATCCACCTTAACTGTCAACTATCAATTGTCAACTGTCAACTCAAACATAATCAATATATAGTCCAATTTCTCATTCAAAATTTCCATAAATACAGTATACAATTAATCAAACACTTTGTACAAATAAAAAAAATTGCACCCGCAAAGGTGCAAAAAGATAGAATCAGCTGTCTTACTTTCTCTGTTATATAATTTTAACCATATATTGTTATATTATACATTAAATTTATGTTAAATTTCTGTAAACATTTTGCATATACTGCAATTCGTTCTATATAATTTATACATTAAATATTCAAATGTTTTGTATAAACATTAACCTTTGAAATACCCTAAAACCACATTGCTTCGCTGAAAAATTTTTTATTTAATTTCAAATTACAAATTGCAGACAAAAATATAGCTACATTATGTTTACTCTCCCATTATATACTATTCCTCTTATGACATCCATAGTAATAAATGTGCCTGTTTTTAACGTTTCAGTGGCACCTCCTGCATTGGAAATAACAGGTATTTCTCTTGTAAGGCATTCAATAGCAAGATGAGAAGTCAATCCACCTTTTTCTGATATAATTCCTACAACTCTATCTAAAATGTCAATATATCCTTTATCTAAATCTTTAACTACTAGAATATCGCCATTTTCAACAACTTCATTTGCTTCTTTTGGACTATTTACTATCTTTGCAGTTCCATAGCCTGGTCTAGGCCCTGATCCTCTTCCCTTAGCCAGTATATCCCCTACTATATGAACTTTAAGCATATTGGTAGTTCCAGAATAGTTTACAGGTATGCCTGCTGCTATGACTACCAAATCTCCTTTTTGTACATATCCACTTCTTAAAGCTATTTCAACAGAATTCTCTATCATTTCATCTGTAGAATCCACTTTCTTAGCAAGTATTGGAAAAACCCCCCAATTTAAAGCAAGACCTCTAGCTACTTTATCACTTGGAGTTACAGCTATAACGTGACACTGTGGTCTATATTTTGAAACCATTCTAGCTGTATGACCGCTCTGAGTAGCTGTTATTATAGCAGAAGCCTTTAATTCTGAAGCTGTAGTGCATGCAGCAAGACTTATAGCATTCGGTACATTTTGTATATGGGCTTCTCTCTTCTTCTCAAGCAAAGAATCGTAGTTAATTTGCTCCTCTGCTCTCTTGGCTATCCTTGCCATAGTTTTAGCCGCTTCCACAGGATATTTTCCATTAGCAGATTCTCCACTTAACATTATGGCATCTGTACCATCAAATATAGCATTAGCTATATCAGAAGCTTCTGCTCTTGTAGGCCTAGGATTTCTTATCATAGAATCAAGCATCTGCGTAGCAGTTATAACAGGTTTTCCGGCCTTATTACATTTTTCTATTATAAATTTCTGAATCATTGGTACTTTTTCTATAGGAATTTCTACTCCCATATCTCCCCTTGCTACCATTATTCCATCAGAAAATTTTATTATTTCATCTATGTTGTCAACGCCTTCCTGGCTCTCAATTTTAGAAAATATTTGTATGCCTTGTCCTCCATTTGATTCAAGTACTTTTCTTATAGCCATCACATCAACTGCTTTTCTTATAAAGGATGCAGCTACCATATCTACTTCCATAGAACATCCAAATTTCAAATCATCTTTATCTTTTTCAGTTATAGCAGGAATAGATACAGAAACTCCAGGTACATTTACACCTTTATGATTACCAATTACACCACTGTTTTTTACTATGCAATTTATTTTATTTGCTTCAATACTTTCAACTTCAAAACCAACCAAACCATCGTCAATAAGTATGCTATCACCCTTTTTTACATCATTACTCAATTCGCTATAAGTTATGGAGCATTTACTTTCATCACCTATAATATCTTCTCCACAATAAATGGTAAAATGCTCCCCTTCTTTTATCTCTACCTTATCCCCCTTAAAATTGCCTGTTCTTATCTCAGGTCCTTTTGTATCAAGCATTATTGCTATTGGCTTATTATATTTTCTTCTAAGTTTTTTTACTGTATTTATTTTCTCTTCATGTTCTTTATGATTTCCATGAGAAAAGTTATGTCTTGATACATTCATTCCAGCTTCAATAAGTTTTGACAAAACTTCCTCTGAACTACTTGCAGGCCCAATAGTGAAAATCATCTTAGTTTTTTGCATAGTAACACACTCCTTAACACAAAATTGGTTTAAAACATTATCTAGGCTAATGCACAGGCTATCTCATAAAGTTTTTCGTCAAACCTTCTTGGCTGGCTTAATGCCTCATCTATATCCAAATCAACAACTTTTCCATCTCTAATTCCAACAACTCTAGAAGACTTCCCTTGTTCTAATAATTCAACAGCTCTATATCCAAATCTTGAAGCTAATACTCTATCTAAACAAGTAGGACTTCCTCCTCTTTGAATATGTCCAAGTTTCGTAGCTCGAGTTTCTATGCCAGTAATATCCTCAACCTTCTCAGCCAAAGCTTCAGATCCACCAATACCTTCTGCAAGTAATATTAAATTGTGTACCTTTCCTTTCATCTTTGCTTCTAATATACTTTTGCACAATTCTTGTTCATCATATCCTTTTTCGGGTAAAATTATATTTTCAGCTCCACCTGCAATTCCCGAATAAAGAGCTATGTCTCCGCAATTTCTTCCCATAACCTCTACAATACTTACTCTTTGATGAGAAGTAGAAGTATCTCTTATCTTATTTATAGCATCTAAAGCGGTATTTGTTGCAGTATCAAACCCTATAGTAAAATCCGTATATGACAAATCATTATCTATAGTTCCTGGTAGTCCTATAGTTGCTATCCCTAATTTAGATAATTCATAAGCTCCTCTAAAAGATCCATCTCCACCTATAACTACTAATCCATCTATTTTAAATGTTTTTAGTATGTTTACTGCCCTTTTTATTCCTTCTTCTGTTTTAAATTCCTTAGATCTAGCAGTTTTTAATATGGTTCCTCCTCTTTGTATAATATCTGCAACACTACTCCTCTGCATGGGTACTATTTCGCCATTCATTAATCCACTGTACCCTCTTTCAATTCCCATTACATTTAAGTTTTTATCTAGAGCTGTTCTCACTACTGCTCTTATGGCAGCATTCATTCCAGGAGCATCTCCTCCACTTGTTAACACAGCTATAGTTTTCATATACACACCCCCTATGACATCAGGGACTACTTATGTCCCAATTTATTTAAAAACCAACTTAATTTACCATGATTATAACATAGAATTATGTACTTTTCACCACATTATGAACTTTATTCAAACAAAATTCTAACAACTAAAATATTATAAGAATCTCTTTCTTTTAGTATTTTGGTTGTTTTCTTATAAAAATATACTTCTTAATTATATAATTTTTACATTGTTATCTCCAAATCTTTTTCTTAAAAGAGACATAAGCTCCAAATCGGATTTTATCCATAATTCCCTATCTAGCCTAAACTTTTTTCTTTCTTTTTTTGTACACAGATATACAGGAATATTTCCTTTAAAATTTACAAATATCGGTTTAATTCTCTCTAAAGTCTCTTTTAAAATATTTTGATCTTCAATCAAAATATAAAGTTTTTCCGTATCTATTCTCACCAATGGCTCTATAGTTTCACAGAGAAGTTTAGGCTGTTCATCTTCCCTTACACTCACTCTTCCCTTTACTATAACCATATAATCATCTTCAATTAAACTCTTAAATCTCTGAAACACTTTGGCAAATACTATTATTTCCATAATTCCATAAAGATCTTCTAACTTTGCAAAGGCCATCATATCATTATTTTTAGTAATCTTTTTAGATACTTCAGAAAGTATGCCGCCAACTATAACTCTATCTCCATCTTTTACTTTAGTTTCCTCTACAAAATTATTATCTTCTAAAGTCTTCCTGCCTACTATATCAGATATTTTAGTATCCGTCTGCAAATTTAATGTTCTTGCATATTCATCCAGGGGATGTCCTGAAAGATACAATCCAGTCATCTCTTTTTCCATAGTCAGCATATCTATCTTTTTAAATTCTTGTATAGAAGGATATCTTATTCTTATGCTGCTGTCTTCAATCTGAGAAAACAAGCTTATCTGTCCTTCTATATTCCTCTTTCTAGAATTTATAACACTATCAATTACTTTCTCATGTACCGCTATAAGTTGAGATCGCAGCACTCCAAAACAGTCAAAAGCACCTGCTTTAATTAAACTCTCCACTACCCTCTTGTTTATTGCATTTAAATCTATGCTGCTGCAGAAATCAACTAGGTCTTTAAACTTACCATGTTTTGACCTTGACCTAACTATACTATCTATTACATTTTCACCTACATTTTTTATAGCAGACAACCCAAACCTTATGTTTCCATTTTCCACTGTAAATTTTGTATAACTTTCATTAATACTTGGAGGGAGTATCTCTATTCCAATACTTTTTGCAAATCTTATATAATAGGCTACCTTTTCACTATCACCTTTTACACTGTTTAACATAGCCGCTGTAAACTCAGTAGGATAATAATACATTAAATACGCTGTTCTAAATGCCACTACAGCATAAGCTGCAGCATGGGATTTATTAAATGCATAAGATGCAAAATCTATCATAGAATCAAATATATCATTGGCTATTTTTTCAGATATGCCATTTCGTATACAGCCTGGTACTTGGATTTCCCCATTTTCATCTACAATTCCGTATACAAAATTATGTCTCTCCTCTTCCATAACATGGTGCTTCTTTTTTGACATAGCACGTCTTACCAGATCACTTCGTCCCATGGAATACCCTGCTAAATCCCTTACAATTTGCATTACTTGTTCCTGGTATACTATGCAGCCATAAGTAACAGAAAGAATATGTTCAAGTTGTGGGGTTATATATTCTATTCCTTCAGGATTATTTTTGTTTTTAATGTATTTAGGTATTTCTGCCATAGGTCCTGGTCTATAAAGGCTTATACCTGCTATTATATCCTCCAGAGAACCTGGATTTAGTTCCTTCATAAAAGAACTAAATCCAGGTGATTCAAGCTGGAATACCCCTACAGTTTTTCCCTCTCCTATCATATTATAAACAGCTTTATCATCATAATCTATAGTATCTAAGTCAATTTCTATACCCTTATCCTCTTTAATCATTTCAACTGCATCTCTTAAGACAGTCAAAGTACGCAATCCTAAAAAGTCCATTTTGAGAAGTCCTAGTTCCTCCAGAGTGTTCATAGTAAACTGGGTAACTATATTATCTTCATTTCTCTGAAGAGGCACATAATTTACAAGAGGTTCTGAAGCTATAACAACTCCTGCCGCATGAGTAGAAGTATGCCTTGGAAGTCCTTCAAGTGCTCTAGCTATATCTATAAGCTCTTTAGTTCTTGGCTCACTATCATAAGCTTCTTTAAACTCAGGATTCATCTCAAGAGCTTTATCTATAGTTATATTTGAAACTGAAGGTATCATTTTGGCTATTCTATCTACTTCTCCATAACTATAATTCATTGCTCTGCCTACATCCCTTATACACATCTTAGCTGCCATGGTTCCAAAAGTTATAATTTGAGACACACTGTCTTTTCCATACTTTTCTACCACATAATCTATTACCTCTCCACGCCTTTCATAGCAAAAATCGCTGTCAATATCAGGCATAGAAACTCTTTCAGGATTTAAGAAACGCTCAAATATAAGATTATATTTTATAGGATCTACTTTAGTTATTCCAAGAGTATAGGCGACTATAGAACCTGCTCCACTTCCACGTCCTGGTCCTGTCATTATACCATTTTTTCTAGCAAATCTAATAAAATCCCAAACTATAAGGAAATAGTCAACATACCCCATTTTCTTTATTGTGCCCAGCTCATATTCTAGTCTATCTTTTAATTTATCCGTTACATTCTCATATCTTCTATAAAGTCCCTTATAACATAAATCTTTCATATACTCATAAGGATCTGTATCTTCAGGCAAGGGAAATTTAGGAAGCTTTGATTTATGAAACTCATAGTCAAAATTGCACTGCTCTGCTATCTTAATTGTGTTTTCTAGAGACTCCGGTACATTAGAAAACATGTCGTACATCTCATCTGGTGACTTTAAATAAAATTCATCTGAAGGATATTTCATTCTATCTTCTTCATCTACAGTCTTAGCGGTTTGTATGCAAAGTAAAATATCATGAGCTCTGTAATCTTCTTTTTTTATATAATGCACATCGTTTGTAGCTACCAGCGGTATATTTAATTTATTAGACATAGAAATCAACTGTTTATTTATTTTGAGCTGGTCAGCTATTCCATGATATTGAATTTCTAAATAAAAACCATCTTTAAAAATGTTTTTGTAAAATAAAGCTGTTTCTTCAGCTTTACTAATATTTCCCTTTAATATATTGGATTGAACTTCACCACTCATACAGGCACTTAGCGCTATCAATCCCTCACTGTGATCTTTTAAGTAATTATGGTCTACCCTTGGTTTATAGTAAAATCCTTTTATAGAAGCTGTGGATACTATTTTCATTAAATTATGATATCCTTCTTCATTTTTGACCAAAAGTACCAGATGATAGTTTTCATTTTTTCCGTTATTTTGCTTTATAGTCATATCTCCCTGAGATACATATATCTCACAACCTATTATAGGCTTGATTCCCTGTGCTTTTGCTTCTTTATAAAATTCTACACATCCATACATAACACCATGGTCTGTTATTGCCATACTATCCATTCCCAGTTCTTTTGCCCTGGCTATAAGTTCTGGAATTTTAGCTGAAGAATCCAGGAGAGAATATTCCGTATGCTGGTGT
Organism: Clostridium sp.; assembly: GCA_036820645.1. Lineage (GTDB taxonomy): Bacteria > Bacillota > Clostridia > Clostridiales > Clostridiaceae > Clostridium_B. Next base: position 38,147 of record DAISLB010000011.1, on the reverse strand, counting down.
AAACTAACCCATTTATGTTTTCCTTCGTCCATTAAATGATCCCTCCTCTTTTAATTAAATAACACAACTTTGGCACATACGAAATTAACTTAATATAAAAACAACGAAACCTAAATTAATTACCTTCTTATCATCTTGGCAGATAAAATACTTTTCCCAACTATATCCTTGTTATCATTAAACATATTAACTTCCACTTTACAATAATTTATACCTTTATCTATTACCTCTACATATATTGTAATTTCATTATCAATTTGCACAGGCTTCATGAAATATGTATTTATATTATCTACAAGTATATTTGCATTGTTTTTTCGTCTCAAAATTACAATTGCCATAGTGGACAAAAGCATATTTAATGCACCCCAGGAACCTGTCCCCATATAATCTATCAATTCTGCAGTTATTCTTCCTGTAAAACAATTTTTACTACCCTTAACCTTCAATTCAAACTTCTTTAGTATGGAGTCTTCAAGAGTTTCTGTTAGTTGAGGCTGCCTTGCCATATACTGAAGTGCGTTTATCACGTCTTTCCTGGTTATAACTCCCATTAGTTTTTTGCCTTTTACAACAGGAAATAATTCTATACCATCCCACCGCATTATATCAGCTGCGTAAGCTGCTGTAGTTTTAGGTGTTACTGTAATTGGTTCTTTACACATCACCTTACCTATAACTTCATCATCGGAACCATGACTTGGTAAATCCTTTGGTGAAACAATTCCTACTAGCTTATTTTCATCATCTACTACAGGATATCTGATGTGTTTAAACTCTTTCATTATTTGCTTCCATTTAAACACCGTATCCTTAGCGTTAAGATAGCTTGGGTTAGTTTTCATTATATCTTCTACAAGCACTATTTCTTTTTTTAGTAAGTTTTCTGAAATAGCTTTATTTATCATACTAGATGCAGTAAAAGTATCATATCTAGTAGCTATTATAGGTAGACACTTTTCATTAGCCAGGTTCTTTATGTTATTGCTGCATCCAAAGCCATCAGTTATAAGAACTCCTGCATCATTTAAAAGGGCAAACCTTTGGGCTTCTTCTCTATTTCCTATTATGACTAAACAATCTTTTTTTATATACTGTTTCATGGTCTCAATGTTCATACACCCTATTATAAATCTGTGTAATACTTTATGTATGCCATTTTTTCCCCCAAGCAAACTTCCATCCACTATATTTATTACTTCACCATAAGTAAGAGATTCCATACTTTTCTTTTCAACTTTTTCAATTCTCACAGTTCCCACCCTTGGAATGGTAGTAACTATTCCAATGCTATCTGAATCTTTTATGGCCCTATATGCCGTTCCATCACTAACCCCTAAATCACTTGCTATACTTCTCACTGAAATTTTAGTACCAACTTCTAGTGAAAGTATGTACTTGATTATATCCTCATGTTTTGACATATAATCTGTGCCTACCTTTCTTTTCTCAGTTCATCTGCTATTTTTTCAATCCTCCTAAGTCTGTGATTTACTCCTGATTTACCTACTTTAGGATTCAGCATTTCACCTAATTCCTTTAAAGATTCATCCGGATAATTTAAACGAAGTTCTGCAATATCCCTTAAATTTTCAGGCAGCCTATTTAATCCTAGTTCTTTTTGTATGAGCTTTATACTCTCTACTTGTCTTACTGCTGCATTAACAGTTTTACTCAAATTTGCAGTCTCACAATTCACTATCCTATTTACATTATTCCTCATTTCCTTCATTATCCTTATGTTCTCTAATTCCAAAAGAGATGCGTGTGCTCCTATTATATTCAAAAGATCCACTATCTGCTCTCCTTCTTTAATATACACTATAAAACTGCTCTTTCTCTGTATTACTTTAGAACTTAATCCATATCCATTTATAAGTTTACTTAAATCCAATGCATAATCCCTGTCATGAGTTACAAATTCAAGGTGATATGTCTTTTCTGGATTACTTATACTTCCACCGCCTAAAAAAGCTCCCCTAATATACGCTTTTTTTAGTTTTTCATTTTCCCTAATATTTTTCGGTATACTGTAATCCAGTGAAAAAATATCTTCTTCTTCCTTTAAAAGTCCTACTTTTTTAAGTATGAATCTTACATCCGCATCCTCCATTATCATTATTACATACACATTATTTTTTTTTAAAGAATTACTCCTTTTAACTAGTATTCTAGCATGTATATGAAAAATATCCTTCAATATCTTAAATATAAATCTGGCAATTGCAGCATTTTCAGTAATTATTTTGAAGCTAAATTGCCTATTACTCCCAAGCATCAAAGTTCCACTAACCTTCATTATAGCAGACAATTCAGATATAGCTTCTCCCTCATCTATATCTGAATACCTACAAACTTCATTTTTTACTTTCAATGAAAATGACATAATATATATCTCCCACTTATCTCTTATTTTCCTTTAATCTCTCTGATAAATAGAAGTATTCTATTATCTTCTTTCTATCAAATAACAGCTTTTTATCCATAATAGTTTCTATAAGTATGGAAGCTAATTTTTCAGAATTGTGTCTTATAAGTCCATTCTTAATACTTATAAAGTCTCCTTCAATTACTTTCACTCCCATAGAAGCTACTGAATCTTCATTTATTTTAACTAAATGAGATTCTTCTTCTTTATATTTTCCTTCTAGCTCCGTATTTATTTTACCTACATTTATAATTACATAATCTATTATAGGAGCACCTACATGATTAAATATAGCCCTAATGTGGTCTTCTACAGAAAATCCATCCGTTTCTCCCGGTTGAGTCATTATATTTGAAACATAAAGTTTTATAGCATTTGTATTTTGCAAGGCACTAGCTATACCACCAACTAAAAGATTTGGTATTACACTGGTATACAAACTACCCGGGCCAAGTATTACAGCATCTGCTTCTTTTATAGCGTCTACCGCTTCTTTCAATGCTCTCGCGCCTTTGGGTTCTATAAAAACCTTATCTATTGGACTATTTTTTTCTATTGCTTTCTTAGGAATATTAGATTCTCCTTCTACAATAGAACCATCCTTCAATCTAGCTTTTAAAATTAGATTATCAAGGGTAACAGGCATTACTCTACCTGTTACCGCAAGTACGGAACTCATTTTATGAACAGCTTCCTCAAAGTTTCCAGATATTCCATTCATAGCTGCCAAAAATAAATTTCCAAAACTCTGATTTTTTAATCTTCCATCCTTAAACCTATACTGCAACAAATCTTCCATAAGGGGCTCAGTATCCGCAAGTGCCATTATACAGTTTCTTATATCTCCTGGTGGAAGCATTCCAAGATCTTCCCTTAAATCTCCAGAACCCCCACCATCATCTGCTACCGTAACTATAGCAGTTATATTAGAAGTATAGTATTTAAGTCCTCTTAGCATAGTAGAAAGGCCAGTTCCTCCTCCAATAGCAACGATTTTAGGTCCTTTTACCAAAAGACGTTTTTCATATATTAAATTTTCCAACTTTCTAGAATCTAATGACACATTTAAATATCCTTTATTTATAAGTGCTATTATAGACCTCATGCCTTGAGTTATGGAAATATACACTACAAATATCCCAGATGTAATTAAAAATACATAAAATGATATATAATAAGAGCTGTAAAATCTCCTGTTTACAAATTCTATTACTCCAAATATTATAAAGAGTACTCCCATGGCTCCAAGCATAACCCATCTTTTAACTTTTATGCCAGGTCTAAGCCAGTCTATAATCCTCATAGTTTTTTACCACCTTTATTAACATCTTCTTCTATATCTCTATGATCAATATTAACTTTATGCCCATTGTTTTTTAGCCTGTTATAAATATCATTTGCAATAAATACAGAGCGATGTCTTCCACCGGTGCATCCTATGGATATAATCAGTTGTCTCTTTCCTTCTTTTAGATAGTTTGGAATTAAAAATTCTAACATATCTTCTAGTTTATTTGTAAATTCATTTGTTTCTTTAAAAGCCGTTATATATTTCACTACAGGGGCATCCTTGCCTGAATACTTTTTTAATTCAGGTATATAGAAAGGATTTGGTAAAAATCTTACATCAAATACCAGATCTGAGTCAACAGGTATGCCATATTTAAATCCAAAAGAGAGCACGGTAATCATAAGCTCTGTTTCCATCTGTCCTTCTTCTGAATATATCTTAGTTATCTCTTCTCTAAGTTCTCTAGTTGCTAAGTTAGATGTATCTATTATGTTGTCTGCCCTGTCTCTCAATTCTCTAAGTTTGTTTCTTTCCATAGTTATACCATTTAAAATTCTTCCATCAGGTGCCAGGGGATGTTTTCTTCTGGATTCTTTGAATCTTTTAATAAGGACTTCCTCTGAAGCATCTAAAAACAATATTTCATATTTATAACCCTCATTCTTTAGATAATTCAAGCTTTCAAATATATCATTAAAAAATTTTCCTCCTCTTATATCTATTACCAGGGCTATTTTATCTATTCTGCCATCAGTTTTATAGCATGCTTCCGCAAATTTCGGTATTAGTATAGGAGGAAGGTTATCTACACAAAAGTACCCTAAATCTTCTAAACTTCTTATAGCCTGAGTTTTTCCAGCTCCAGATAATCCTGTCACTATAACAAATCTCATAGTCACATCCCTCCATTTAAAAATATTTCAATTTATTTTACCGAATTTATCTCTTGATTGCTGTTTGCAATATTACATTGCTCTCTACTAATAGTATCTACATAAAATGGCAAATTAATATTTTTACTTTTTTTAATTATATCACAACAAACTACAACAATAAATATAACCTAAAAAGGGGAATCAGTGCAATACACAGCACCAATTCTCCATCTATTAATCTTCCCCTATAACTCTAACTTCAGTATACAAGTCTACATTAAATTTTTCTTTAACTTTATGTTGCACAATAGCTATTAAATCTAAAATATCTTTTGCTGTTGCACCCCCCTTATTTATTATAAATCCAGAATGCTTTTCAGATACTTGAGCGCCACCTACGCTCTTACCCTTTAATCCACTATCTTCTATAAGTTTCGCAGCAAAATAACCTTGTGGCCTTTTAAAGGTACTTCCTGCAGATGGATATTCCAGAGGTTGTTTTTCATTTCTCCTTCTATTTAAATCTTCTACACGGTTTTTTATCTTCTCATAATCCCCGTGCTTCAAATTAAAGGTTACTTCTAGGACAGTATAGTTGTATTTTAAGATGGAACTACTCCTATATTCCAACTCTAATTGTTTCCTGTCCAATATCTTGATTTTCCCCTCATTATCTATAATTTTTGCACTTTCTACAACTTGTGAAATTTCACCATTATAAGCACCTGCATTCATTGTAACTGCCCCACCCACACTTCCAGGTATACCACAGGCAAATTCAAAACCTGATAATTTATTATTAATAGCAGTAGTTGAAATATCTTTTAATGATACACCACTTCCTGTAATAATCTTATTGTCCTCAACTTTAACTTCATTTAGTTTTATAAGTTTAATCATTATGCCTCTTATTCCACCATCTTTAACAAGTAAATTAGAACCATTTCCCATTATATAATAAGGTACATTATTTTTTTTACATAAATCTATAACATTTACTACTTCCTGAAATTTTTTAGGAGTAACTAATATATCTACAGGTCCTCCTACTTTAAAAGAAGTATGTTCTTTCATAGGTTCGTCTATTTTTATATCTTTTTTATCTAATATTTTCTCTAAATCTGTAGCAAAATCTTTAAACTTATTCATTATAAATATTCTCCTTGAAAATTAAAATTAAGCTTTACACTCTGTAATTATACTATACAATGCAATTACAAATTGTATCATATTTTCTTTTATCTATCAAACTAAATTTATCCTTCAAAATAAAGTTAAAAAGTAAAAATTTAATCTATATAGGGTTTATAATTCAAATTTGAACTTATATATAAAATATACTAACAAAATTAAAATCACATTTAAAAACTCTTTAGCACATATTAGCAAGATATTTTAAAAAATCTTAGGAGCTTAATATATCTGACATACGAGGTTGTCCCATAGCTACCCGCTCTAATATTCAACACACTCTGTAAAAGCCACTGTCGCCAAATCATAAGATTGGAATATCTGTTTTCTTTTAAGGTGTATTAAAAAACGATTACATGCCTAGATAAGTTCAACTAAAACTCAGGTGGAGTTTAGACTCCATCTGAATTAAGTTTCACTTTAGGCATTTTCAAAGAAATAACCAGTCAGTATACTAGTCTATTTTTTTCAAATACCAAGCTTTAGACTTATCAAAAGTTTTTAACGTGATGACTTTTGTTAGTATATGGCTTAGTATAAGTCAAATTTGAAACTAGAAACTCTATATTAAATTCTAATTTTTTTTAAAGTATGAATTTATACTTTCTGCCGTACGTCTGTCTATTGAAGGCGTACTCATAAGTTCATCCAGGGTAGCTTTTTTTATATTATCTATACTCTCAAATTTTTTTAACAGTTCTTTTCTTCTCTTGCTGCCTACATTAGGTATATCTTCCAGTACAGAATGAAGTACTCTTTTATTTCTCAAACTTCTATGATAGGTTATTGCAAATCTATGAACTTCATCCTGTATTCTAGCAATGAATTTAATTACATTGGAATGTGGAGATATTAAAACTTCTTCATTTTTATATATAAGCCCCCTAGTTCTATGTCTGTCATCTTTTACCATTCCACACACAGGTATGCTTATATTAAATTTTTTTAACACCTCCAAGGCCGAATTTACCTGACCCTTTCCACCATCCATAAGAATTAAGTCTGGAAAGGCACAAAACTTTCCTGAACTAAACTTCAAATTTTTTTCCTTTATTCTCTCTATTTCATCAAATCCATGCTGAAACCTTCTAATCAGTATTTCCTTCATACTATCGTAATCGTTAGCTCCTTTTACAGAGTTTATTTTGAATCTTCTATAATCACTGTTTTTAGCTCTTCCATTTTCAAACACCACCATAGTACCTACTGAATCCACACCTTGAATATTGGATATGTCATAAGCTTCTATTCTATGAGGTATATCTTCAAGATTAAGCACTTGTGCAAGTTCCTCAAGGGAAGTTGTACACATCTCTTTATCTTGAATAAACTTTAATTTAAAATTTTCCAAAGTGGTCTTAGCGTTTTCCTCCACTAGATTTAAAGTGGCCTTTTTTTCTCCTTTTTGGGGTACTTTAATATATACTCTGGCATCTTTTTTCATACTTAGCCAATCCTCTAGAAGTTGAATTTCATCAACTTCAGGTACATATATAGTTTTAGCTATATACGCAGTTCCACCATAAAATTCCTTTATAAAATTTGCCATTATCTCACCTTTAGGCAAATCCTCAGTATTTTCTAAAATAAAATGTTCTCTTCCTATTATTTTTCCGGATCTGAAAAAAAATACTTGAACACAGCTGTCCACATTATCTGAATATATATTTATAAAATCTTCATCTTCAAATCCTCCAGTGGTTATCTTTTGTTTTTCAATTATCTTTTGCACTGCTAAAATTTTATCTCTCAACTCTGCAGCCTTTTCAAATTCGAGTTTTTCCGAGGCAATTTCCATATCTTCTTTAAGTTTTTTTATTATATCTTTATTTTTTCCTGATAAAAAATCCATAACTCCACTTACGATTTTTCCATATTCCTCCTTGGTAATATATCCAGTACAAGGAGACTTACACAATCCTATATAATAGTTTAAACAAGGCCTTACCTTTAATTCTCCTTCTTTTATTGCAAGTCTACAAGTCCTAATTGGAAATATTTTTTTTATAATCTCCATAGTTTCATATACAGCAGAAGAACTAATATAAGGTCCAAAGTATTTACAACCATCCTTTACCATATTTCTAGCGGACATTATCCTTGGGAAATCCTCATTTACAGTTATTTTTATAAAAGGATATCCTTTATCATCCTTTAAAAGAATATTATACCTAGGTCTATATTTTTTAATTAAATTGCACTCTAAAATAAGAGCTTCCATTTCTGAATCTGTAACTATATATTCAAACTCAGAAACATGTTTCACCATCGCCTTTACCTTTTCAGAATGATTTTTAGAATTTTGGAAATACTGCCTAACCCTATTTTTTAAAACTTTTGCCTTGCCTACGTATATTACTTCACCTAAGGAATTTTTCATTAAATATACTCCAGGCTTTTTAGGCAATACTTTTAATTGATATTCAAAATCAAACACTGCATTCACTCCTAAAACTATTTATAAAATATAATTGGAAGCTTGTATATTGTAAATAAAAGTCCAAATATCATTAAAAGTTCTTCTATTGCAGAACCAATCTTAGAATTAGTGCTATAAGTTATAGGCAACCTGCATTTTTTATTTCTAAAAGGATAAAACAATGGTACTCCTCGGTCTGTAAACATATCGCAAATTAAGTGCATTCCGTATCCTATCATAAAATAATATACTAGATACCGTATATTATACATATTACCCAAATATCCTATAATAAAAGAGAACATTATCATACCTGTTAAGCTATGGGTCAATCCATTTCTGTGGGATGATACAGCTATTATTAAAAGAGATATACCAATACCTTTCATAATAGGTTCATTGGTATATAAATAATCATACCAAAGCAGTATTACTCCTAGAGAGCTATACACCATAACCTTACTTGTCTTATTCTTAAATGGAAGTATATATTTGTTTATCATACTTTTAGGGTGATCCACATCTGGAAGTATTGATGAAAACACTACTATCAAAAGGCCAATATAATTAAATTTTCCCGGAAGTGTGTTGTAAACGGACAAAAAAGTAACTATTCCAACTCCTACATGAGTTTTACCCTTCATATTTTCTCCTTTTTACCCTGTCATAATGTTAAATTTTTTTACATATAATTCGATAACGTGCTTATTGCCTATATTATAACATTAAATTTACAACAAATTTACTTTTTACAACAAAATTTCCCGGGAAATTTTAAAATTTTAATTATTTTCGCAGTGCTGTTCTTATAACCTCCGAAGCTATAGAAGCAGCTAACTTTCCTCCCTGTCCTCCATTTTCTACAAGTACTGCCACAGCTACCTGCGGGTCATCATAAGGTGCAAAACCTATAAACCACGAATGAGGTGTTGAATCCGTACCTTGTGACTGGTTATCTGCTGTTCCTGTTTTTCCTGCTACTTCTACACCTTCTACAGAAGCATTAGTTCCTGTCCCAGATTCTACAACAGATCTCATAAGATCTTTCATAGTATTTGCTGTATCTGAAGAAATTATTTGACCAATTTGTTCTGCCTGTATATTCTTTACTTCTTCTCCATTACTAGTAACCACATCACTTACCAGATGAGGTTTCACCATAACACCGCCGTTTGCTATAATACTTGTAACTACTGCCATTTGAAGTGGACTTGCCAAATCACTGCTCTGTCCTATAGCACTCTGGGCTATACTTCCCTTTTCATAAGATTTTAACGTTGGAAATTTACTAGGCTCTACAGGTATTCCATCTGTCGGTATTTCCTTGTTAAAGAAAAACTTTTCAGCAGTTTGTTTTAATCTATCATTTCCAAGTTCAATTCCCAGTGATCCAAAATAAGCGTTACTGGAATGAGTGTAAGCTTGTTTAAAATTAATACTTCCAAGAACCTCTCCTGCAAAATTATGCAAGGAATATCCTCCACCTAAAGGAAGTTCACCATTATCCTGAAAATATCTATTTTGAATTCCTGATATATTTTCTAGTCCACTTACAGCAGTTACAGTTTTAAAAGTAGATCCAGGTGGGTAAAGTCCTGCTGTAGCTCTATTTAAAAGTGGCTTGTTCTTATCCTGATTTAACTGCTGCCACGTATTTTTAAGATCGTTAGGATCAAAAGAAGGTCTTGACACAAGTGCTATTACTTCACCAGTCTTAGGGTTTAGCGCTACAACTGCCCCTTTATTTCCATCAAGCAGATCATAGGCCTTTTTTTGAGTTTCCAAATCTAAAGTTGTTTTTAAACTGTCTCCTACTTTCTTTTGAGATTTTCCCTTATTTTGAATAAGACTCTTTATACTATCCTGAATGTTACTGGACATTAACTGTTCATCATATTTCTTCTCAAGTCCTGTAATCCCATATTTTTCATCTACATAACCAAGTACATGGGCAAACATTGCACCTCCTGTGTATTCTCTTTTCTGAGTTTCAAAATTTATAGGATCACTCTTAGTAAGTGCATTACCATTTCTATCATATATTGTTCCTCTAAGCACTTCGTTTCTCTTTATCCATATTCTTCTGTTATAAGAACTATTCACTATTTTAGGTCCCACTATCATTTCAAAATAGGTCATATAAGAAATAAGTGCTATAAAACATATTAAGAAGACCATCATCACTTTCTTTATATTGTTCAATATGTTATTCATAATGCTACCTACCCTCTTCTGATATCTTCTGAATTATACCCAGCGAAAAAAATGTTATTAGCATAGAGCTTCCACCCCTACTTACAAGAGGTAATGTTATACCGGTAAGTGGAATAGCGTTCATAACACCGCCAACTATAACTAAAACCTGAGATGCAATCATTGCACTATAGCCTACTGCCAAAAGTCTTGAGAATTTATCATTTCCATAGACAGCAGCCCTCATACATCTATAAAACAACAAGAAATACAATATTATTATGGCAAATCCTATAAGTATTCCAAGTTCTTCGCACAACACGGCAAATATAAAATCTGTAGTATTAATAGGCACATATTCTGGATGTCCCAATCCAAGTCCCGTTCCTGTAAGTCCTCCAGACGCTATAGAAAACATAGATTGGACAATTTGATAACTCTGGTCATTAGCATACGGCCAAGGATTTTTCCATATCATAATCCTTGTTCTAACGTGATTAAACAATCTATAGCTTACCACTGACCCTACAGCCGAAAGCAAAAAACATATAGCTACATACCTAAATTTAGAAGTAGCTATGTAAAGCATGGTTACAGCTATTCCAAAAAATATAAGAGCAGATCCAAGGTCCTTCTGAATTACCATAAATACTAAAGATGCCATTACTACTGCACAAGGCATTATTAAATTTTTAAAACTTTTATAATCTTTTAATTCTGCTGCCAGGTAGGCTACTAAAAATAGTTTTCCAAATTCCGATGGTTGAAATTGGGCTCCACCTAGGTTAACCCAGTTTCTTGAACCATTAATTTCAGTACCTGAAAAAGTACCCATTGCCATAAATATTAATGTAACTACTAAATATATATATTTATACTTACTAAATCCACTAGTATCTGGCATTAATACAACAATGAGTATGAATCCAGTAACTCCAATTGCAAACCAAATTATTTGTTTAATAGAAGCTGCCGTATCTATTCTGTATATCATTACCATACCTATAACTGACAGTATACTAGAAAAAATAAATATATATTTATCTCCATCGGAGAAAAATTTTCTTATTACAAAGTAAGAATATCCTATAAGAAGACAAATTACCAGTGCCATTATCATAGCACCTTTATCAAAAGGCTGTTTTATAATTGCTAAATTAAAAAAACAAACAAAACACAACAAATATGTATATCTTAATAACTTTTTCTCATCTCTAGTAGTATCCAATATTCCACCACCCACTTATTATGATAGTTTTTTATAAAAACTACTTATATTTAATCACCCTATAACTTTAAAGGATGTATTTCCAATTTTAATTTCATCACCAGAAGCCAAATAATGCTTACCTCTCAATTTTTTACCATTTAAAAGAGTACCATTAGTACTTCCCATGTCCTCTAATATATATTCTTTTCCATTTTTTATATAAATTCTTGCATGATGTCCCGAGGTATATGGATCCTCTAGCATAAGTTGATTATCACTTTTTCTTCCTATGGTTATCTCCCTCCGCACTGGAATTACAGCACCTTTCCTAAGATTTGAATTTTGACCAGGATTAATTACTTCAAGACCAAAGGATTTCCTATTGACATTTCTACTTCTTTTGCTTCCATTTTTAACATCCTTGTACATTATTCCCAGTGACCAAAATATTATAATATATACTATACCTATGATAACAATTTTAAAAACTATACTCAATTTACTAAGATCCATTTAAATATCCTCCCTTAATACATGGAAAGACTAGCATTATAGGTGTGCTTATGCTAGTCTTTATGTAAATTATAACATCTTTTTTAAGTATTGTCCTGTATAAGAATACTCATTTTCAGATATTTGTTCTGGAGTACCTGTACAAATAACATTTCCCCCTTTTTCTCCACCTTCAGGTCCAAGGTCAATAATATAATCCGCACATTTTATAACATCTAAGTTATGTTCTATAACCACAATTGTATTACCTACATCTACAATTCTCTGAAGTATATTTATAAGTTTATTTACATCATCTATATGAAGTCCTGTAGTAGGTTCATCAAGTATGTACATTGTCTTCCCCGTACTTCTTTTAGATAATTCATAGGCAAGCTTAATTCTCTGTGCCTCCCCACCAGACAGTTGTGTTGAAGGTTGACCTAATTTGATATATCCTAATCCTACATCCATCAGAGTTTGCAGCTTATTTTTTATCCTCGGTATATTTTCAAAGAATTTTAGTGATTCTTCTACAGTCATATTTAGTATGTCATCAATATTTTTATTTTTATACTTTACTTGGAGGGTTTCTCTATTATATCTTTTTCCCTTACAGACTTCACACGGTACATATACGTCTGATAAAAATTGCATTTCTATTTTTATTATCCCATCTCCGCTGCAAGCCTCACATCTTCCTCCTTTTACATTAAAACTGAATCGTCCTGGTTTGTATCCTCTCATTTTGGATTCAGAAGTATTTGCAAACACTTCCCTTATTATATCAAACACTCCTGTATAAGTTGCCGGATTTGACCTTGGAGTCCTTCCTATAGGGCTTTGGTCTATATTTATAATCTTATCTACATTCTCTACTCCCAAAATGTTTTTGTAATGTCCTGGCCTACCTTTTGAATTGTTTAGTTGTTTATGCAGTGCTTTATATAATATTTGATTTACCAAAGTACTTTTACCAGATCCAGATACTCCGGTGACACAAGTAAATATTCCCAAGGGAAAGGATACGTCTATATTTTTTAAATTATTTTCTTGGGCACCTATTACTTTTATATATTTCCCGCTGCATTTCCTTCTATGCACAGGTACCTCTATTTTTTTCTTTCCACTCAAATACTGTCCTGTTATAGATCTGTCACATTTTATAATATCTGCAATAGGTCCTGCTGCAACTACCTCTCCGCCATGTTCTCCTGCTCCCGGTCCTATATCTACTATAAAATCTGACTGCCTCATTGTATCTTCATCATGTTCTACTACTACCAAAGTGTTTCCAATATCTCTCAAGTGTTTTAAAGTTGCTATGAGTCTATCATTATCTCTTTGGTGAAGTCCTATACTCGGTTCATCCAGTATATAAAGTACCCCCACCAAGCTTGAGCCTATTTGGGTTGCAAGCCTTATTCTCTGAGCCTCCCCTCCTGATAAAGTTCCGGCAGTTCTGGATAATGTCAAGTAATCCAATCCCACATCTATTAAAAATTGCAGTCTTCCACTTATTTCCTTCAATACCTGATCGCTTATAATTCTATTCTTTTCCGACAGCTGTATCTCCTTAAAAAATTTCAATTCATCTTTTACAGACATATTACACAGCTCAAATATATTTTTCCCTCCTATTGTAATTGCAAGTACCTCAGGTTTTAACCTGGCACCTTTACATTTTGGACATGGATTATCACTCATATAATTTTCTATTTCTTTTTTTATATAGTCAGAACTTGTCTCCATGTATCTTCTCTTTAAAGTGTTGATTACTCCTTCATAAGAATGATTAAATTCCATCATTCTATTTTCTTTTTTATATTTAACTCTTATTTTTTCTCCTCTTAATCCATAAAGCAATACATCTAATACCTTAGGATCTAAGTTCTCTATAGGTGTATCCAATTTAAATTTAAATCTATTGGAAAGAGCCTTTAGTATACTAAAAGTCCATGATCCTTCCTTTAAACTTGTTTCTCCCCAAGCTGTAACACCACCTTCTAATATGCTCTTTTTTCTATCAGGTATTACTAAATTCTCATCTATCTCAAGTAAGGTACCAAGCCCATCACAAGTATCACATTTTCCAAAAGGTGAATTAAAAGAAAAAGTTCTAGGAGTAATCTCTCCTATGCTTATACCACATTCTGGGCATGCAAATTTTTCGCTAAAAAGTATGTCTTCTCCACCCAATACATTTACAATAAGTATTCCATCGGACAACTTTAAAGAAGTTTCTATAGAACCTGCCAGCCTACTTCTTATTTCATTTTTAATTATCAATCTATCCACTACTATTTCAATGGTATGTTTTTTGTTTTTTTCTAATTTTATCTCTTCATCTTGAAGATCTACTATTTCTCCATCAATTCTAGCTCTTACAAATCCGTTTTTGACTACGTTCTCCAGTGTTTTTACATGTTCTCCCTTTTTTCCTTTTATTATAGGTGAAAGTATCTGTATCTTAGTTCCTTCTCGCATTTCCATAATTTTATCAACCATTTGATCCACTGTCTGCTGGGTTATTTTCTTGCCGCACTTTGGGCAATGTGGTACCCCTATACGTGCATACAGCAATCTTAAGTAGTCATATATTTCTGTAACTGTCCCTACCGTAGAACGTGGATTTCTACTTGTAGTTTTCTGATCTATAGATATAGCCGGTGATAACCCTTCTATGTATTCGACATCAGGCTTATCCATCTGTCCTAAGAATTGCCTTGCATAGGCAGACAACGATTCTACGTACCTTCTCTGTCCTTCTGCATAAAGAGTATCAAAAGCCAGTGAAGATTTTCCTGAACCTGAAAGTCCAGTAAAAACTATTAATTTATCCCTCGGTATAGTCAAACTTATATTTTTTAAATTGTGAACTTTAGCACCTTTTATTACTATGCTATCTTTCATAAACTTAACTCCTCGTACAATAAGTTTATAGACAGAAATAACTGCTATAGACTTATTTATTTTTCTGTTTTTTTAACCTAAATATTGTATCTCTTAGTTTAGAAGCTTCTTCAAATCTAAGTTCTTTTGCTGCCTTTTTCATTTGTCTTTCATAAGTTTCAATAAGTTCATCTATTTTTTCATTATCTGCCTTTACTGCTTCTTCTAAACTATTATATTCTTCTTTTTCTTCTAAAACCATAGTGGACTCTATAACTTCTCTAATTGCTTTATTAATTGTTTTTGGAACTATACCCTCCTTCTTATTATACTCAATTTGTATTTTTCTTCTTCTTCTAGTTTCACTTATAGCTTTATTCATAGATTTTGTAATAACATCCGCATACATTATAACCTTGCTTTCAGAGTTTCTTGCAGCTCTTCCTATAGTTTGAATAAGGGATCTTTCTGATCTTAAAAATCCTTCCTTGTCTGCATCTAAAATTGCAACTAATGCAACTTCCGGTATATCAAGTCCTTCTCTTAAAAGGTTAATTCCTACTAAAACATCGAATTCACCTTTTCTCAAATCCCTTATTATCTTCATCCTATCTATAGTAGCTATACCAGAATGAAGATATCTTGTCTTAACATTCATGTCTTTAAAATAATCTGTCAAATCTTCTGCCATCTTTTTAGTAAGGGTGGTAACAAGTACTCTATATCCTCTTGATATAGTTTTTTGTATACTATTATACAAATCATCTATTTGTCCTTTAATTGGTTTCACTATAATTTCAGGGTCTAAGAGTCCTGTAGGTCTTAATATTTGTTCTGCCACATTTTCAGAATGTTCTAATTCATAGTCCGCCGGTGTAGCACTTACAAATACAACTTGATTTATCTTTTTTTCAAATTCTTGAAATTTTAAAGGTCTGTTATCATACGCAGAAGGAAGCCTAAAACCATATTCCACTAATGAATCTTTCCTAGATCTGTCTCCTGCATACATGGCTTTTACCTGAGGAAGAGTAACATGACTTTCGTCTATAAAAAGTAAAAAATCGTCTGGAAAATAATCAATAAGAGTTTGTGGGGGACTTCCCTTAGCTCTTCCGTCCATTATTCTAGAATAATTTTCAATTCCACTGCAGTATCCTACTTCTCGCATCATTTCTATATCAAAATTAGTTCTCTGTTTTAATCTCTGGGCTTCAAGCAATTTATCCTGTGATGTAAGTTCTTTAAGTCTGTGTTCCAATTCTTCTTCTATCTTTTCTATAGCTAATTCCATTTTTTCCCTTGAAGTGGCAAAATGAGATGCCGGAAATATATTTGCATGTTTTCTAAGTCCAATGGTATTTCCTGTTAGCACATCAAATTCTCTTATCTTATCAATTTCGTCTCCAAAGAACTCTACCCTTATAGCATGATCTGTAGATGCTGCTGGGAATATGTCCACTATGTCCCCTTTTACCCTAAAAGTTCCTCTTACAAAATTTATATCATTTCTTTCATATTGTATTTCTACTAATTTCTTTAGGACTTCATCTCTATTTTTTATCATTCCCGGCCTTAGAGACAAAGTTAACTTTTTATATTCTTCAGGATTTCCAAGTCCATAAATGCAAGATACTGACGCCACTACAACTACATCTTTTCTTTCCAGGAGTGCAGAAGTAGCAGAATGTCTTAATTTATCAATTTCATCATTTATAGAGGCATCTTTTTCTATGTAAGTATCTGTCTGAGGTATGTATGCTTCTGGCTGATAATAATCATAATATGATACAAAATACTCTACAGAATTGTTTGGAAAGAACTCTCTGAATTCGGAACATAACTGTGCTGCCAAAGTTTTATTATGTGCAAGCACAAGGGTAGGTTTTTGTACTTTTTCTATTACATTGGCCATGGTAAAAGTCTTACCGGAGCCAGTTACTCCAAGTAATGTTTGAAATTTATTTCCTTTTAAAATACCACTCGCTATACTATCTATAGCTTGTGGTTGATCTCCAGTAGGTTTAAATTTAGAATGTATTTTAAAAACTCCCATTTTCTAATCATCCTTATCTTTATCCTTATTTTTCATATCGTTTAGCATTTGAGAAAACCGGCTTTTATCAAACTTTACAATCATACTGTCTTTAGGTACCTTTCTAGGCACAAAAACTATTCCTAGCCCCTTATCTTTGTTCATCTTATTATAGCTAACCTGTTCTAAAACTCCAGATATATTTTTTATTTTAAGCCAAATGAAATTTGAACATTCCCTCATTATTTCAGCTATTCTATCTTCACTTTCAACTTTTTGACCATTTACTTCCACTAACAAATCTCCAGTTTTTATTCCCATTTCGCTTGCAGGCGAATTAGGTGCCACAGCAAGTACCATAATCCCTTCGCTGCTGCTTATGTATTTAGGTACTCCATTATTTTCCAAATACCTCTGTAGGATAATAATTCCTTCATGAGCTAAAGGTGCAAATATAACTACAAGAAACTTTAATGCAACATTTAAACTTGCCAGCTGTGCCATTCCAAATAAGACAATACTATACGCAATTACAATTTCTCCTGATATAATACTCTTTTCTTTTATACTTTTAGTAAAAGTTACACTACTATATCCTACTATAGCATAAAACGGCATTAAAGTTAGAATTGCATTTTTCAAAACATCGAAAGGTATAGAGCTTTTTATTATAGGCCACCAATTTGGGAAAGATATCTGCCATGAATTTGCTATTGAAGATTTATCGTGAATCATAAAAAATATAGCTATAGGAATTATCCAGTATCTTCGAAGTGCAAATCCGCCTGCAATATTTCCATTTCTATTTGTAAAAACTGGAATAGCTCCTGTTTTCCCATCTAATATAATTAAAATTCCCTCTACAAAATGTGATATAGCTACCATACTCATAAGTGCAACTACATCTATTTTTAAAAAATCTAAATTAGGCAAATTAAATGTCTTAGATAACATTGATAATACAAGACTTAAAAACCCAATTGCTGCACCAGAATAGGAAAAACATATGAACCTTGGATTAAAAAACATAAATATTATAGATGCTAAAAATACTAAATCTACAGAGGAACTTTCATCAAAAACTATTCCTAAATAGGACATAATAGTGGTAATAAGAACCCCTGCAAAAATTCCTATTACAATTTGCGACATTGTAAGTTCAAAAGGAGAGTTAATTCTTTCTCCAATTATCATCTTTTGCATTACAGTTATCTGTTTATTTTTTCTGTATAGCACAAGTGCAAGAACTGCTAAAATAATTATTAAATACGGTTCTGTTAACGCAAAAGCTATGGACTTCAATGCATACAATAATATCATTAAAATTAGTTCCCCTCTCCATAAATTAAGTTAGACAGAACCTATCTGTCTAACTTAAAATTTCAAATACGATTATATTTGATTAAATGTTTTCGTAGTTCGTCAAAACTTAAATTTATTTTATTTTGCTTTTTGCTATTTCAAGTGCTCTGCTAAATTGAGGATCTTTGTTCCTATCATAAGCAACTTTCTTAAGTTCTTCAGGATATACCACTTCTACATTAGGTTTTATCCCTTTCTTGTGTATGTTTTCCCCATTTGGAGTATAATATTTTGATACAGTAACTTTGAGTGCCGTACCACTTCCTGTATCAAGTATAGTTTGAACTACTCCTTTTCCATAGGTTTTTTCTCCAACTAAAGTTCCAATTTTATAATCTCTAATTGCTCCTGAAAATATTTCTGATGCACTGGCACTATTTCCATTGGTTAACACAGTTAAAGGTAAGTTATTAAAATCTCCACCTTTTGATTTGTATTCTTTTTTATGATTATATTTGTCAACTGTAGAAACTATTGTTTTTCCACTAGGTACAAAATTAGACACCATATCAACACATTGGTCTAAGAGTCCACCTGGATTATCTCTTAAATCTATAACCAATGATTTCATACCCTGGCCTTTTAATTTATTTAATTGAGTCTTAAAATTTTTAGCAGTATTTTCATCAAACATAGATACTTGAATATATCCTATGTTGTCCTGCAGCATTTCGCCTTTTACAGTTGCAATATCTATTTTTTGTCTTTTTACCTTTACATCAAAACTTCCCTTATTTTCTCTATACAATTTTAATGTAACTTCCGTATTTTCTTTACCCTTCATGAGAGTTACAGCTTTATCCAAATCCTTTCCAGTAACACTGGTACCATTTACCTTCTGAATTATGTCATTTTTTATTATTCCTGCTTTTTTTGAAGGAGAATTATCAAATACATCCATTATAATAATATTGTTATTTTTTGCTGTAACCTGAATTCCAACACCACTATAATTTCCCTGGGTCTGAGCATTAAAATCGGTAAATTCTTTTTTATTCATAAATACAGTATAGGGATCATTGAGCGATGAAGTCATTCCCTTAATGGCACCTTCAACCAAAGTTGAATCATTTATAGATCCATCATAATATTTATATAATTGATTTCTAACTTCAAATAGCCTTCCAAAATTTCCTATAGTATTTCCCTGAGCACTAGTTATAAAACTTGTAGTTCCAAACATTGTAAGGATATTTGTTATAAGTACAATTGCTATAGTACATCCTATCCATTTTCTCTTGCTATTCAATTTGCTCACCTCATTTTTTGAAACATTCACTATTATAGTATTTATGTAAATCTTAAATAATTATAACACTAAAAAAAATAAATTTGTAAAACTATCTGTAAATAGTTTAAATACATCCTATATAAAATTAGCATGCAAAAATAAAATTTCTGCATGCCCTATATAACTCTAAAATTTGATTAATTATCTTATACTAATTTAAACTTCTAAGAATTTTCTAATGGATAGTGCACTTCCTGCAGCACCTATAATAATACCCACCAGGATAAATATTCCCAAAATACTAGTGATTACATAAGTAGGACTAATTAACTGCATTATTACAAGAGTGGATGCTGCTTTAACATATACTATTTTATATAGATAATAAAGTATTATATCTGAAACTATTGCCCCTACGATACCTATTATAATACCTTCTATAATAAAAGGCCATCTTATAAACCAATCCGTAGCTCCAATGTATTTCATTATTCCTATTTCTTTTCTTCTAGAATACACAGTTATCTTTATTGTATTTCCTATCAAGAATAGTGAAACTCCTATTAATATTATAAATATAACAGTTCCTACCCATTTTATGGTTCTAGTTATAGTTATAATTTTATCCACAATTACCCTTGCATCTTGAACACCATATATTCCCGGCATTCCCTGTACATTTTTAACTACCCGGGACACAACTTGGGGATCTGAAACCTTCACTATATATGAACTTGGAATTGGATTGTCCTTTTCAAGTCCCTCTACTAAAGATTTATTTTCCTGTCCCAACTGATTTTTAAACTTATCTAATGCCTGAGATTTTGTTTCGTAACTTGCATCGACTACCCCATCTGTATTATTTATTTTATCTTCGATATTCCTCTTCTGGATCCTAGTTATATTATCCTGAAGATATATCTTTACCTCTACTTTAGATTGCACTTCCAATATACCTTGTTTGATATTCATCATAGCAAGTAGGTATATACCGAAAATAAAAAGTGTAGCTACCACCGTAGCTGCAGATGCTATACTTATAGTTTTATTTCTATTTAAATTTTTAAAAGCATCCTTAATAAAAAAACTTATGGTACTAATCCTCATAGCCGTATGCACCCCTTTGCTCATCTCTTACTATAATACCTTTTTCCAGTGCTATAACCCTTTTTCTCATAGAATCAACTATATCGTTTGCATGAGTTGCCATTAGTACTGTTGTTCCAGCCTCATTTATATCATTTATTGTTTCCATTATCTCCATGGAAGTATCTGGATCCAAATTTCCTGTAGGTTCATCAGCTATTAATATGGATGGATTGTTTACTATAGCCCTTGCCAGTGAAATTCTCTGTTGTTCTCCTCCAGAAAGCTCATGTGGAAACGATTTGTATTTATTTGCTAGTCCAACTAAAGAAAGTACAACAGGTACTTTTTTTCTTATTTCCTTTGGATGAGCTTCAATAACCCTCATTGCAAATGCTACATTTTCATAAACATTTAAAGTAGGTATCAGTCTAAAGTCTTGAAAAACTACTCCTAATTTTCTTCTATATAAAGGTACTTTACTTCTTTTTAATTTTGTGACATTGAGATTATTAACCATAATGTCTCCTGAAGTAGGTTGAATTTCTTTCAAAAGTGCCTTTATAAAAGTAGTTTTCCCCGCTCCACTAGGTCCAACTAAAAAAACAAATTCCCCTTTTTCAATTTCCAAATTTATATTTGACAAAGCGAATATGTTATTATTGTAAACCATGCTTACGTTTTTGAACTGTATCATCTAAATCTCTCCTTATATTTAACAAGTTTTTGAGCTTGCTGCATGTTACAAGGTTCATTATATCATATGGCAGATGAAACTAGAAACTTATTATATCCTATTTTTCGCTTCCAAAAATGGAAACTGTCTTATCTAAAGGCTTCAAGACTTGTTTATTTGATTTTCATTGACCTTACCAGTATAGATTTTATGCGGGTTTACGAGCTGAAAGCGAAAAAAAAGCAGGTTATATGAATTTATTATTAACAAAATAAGGCTTAGTTTGCTTTTAAAAAAGACGATGTTATATGAAATCATAACATCGTCTTCTACTAAATTACTATTTTAAAGTTATACCCTTTTTAACAGCTTTCACTATATCATCTGCTGTAAGTTTATAGGCTTTTAAAAGTTCTATAGGCTTTCCACTTTGACCAAAAGTATCTTTTATGCCTACCCTTACTACTGGAGTAGGTAAATTTTCACTTAAAACTTCACACACAGCTGATCCAAGTCCTCCAATAACACTGTGTTCTTCTGCAGTTATAACCACTCCAGTTTGTCTTGCTGCATTTATTATTGCTTCCTTGTCTATAGGTTTTATTGTATGTATGTTTAAAACTGATACTTTGATTCCTTCTTCTGCCAAATTATTATAAGCTTCCAGTGCTCCATCAACCATTATACCAGTTGCAATAATAACTGCATCTTTTCCTTCTCTAAGTTGTACTGCCTTTCCTATTTCAAATTTATAATCTTCATTGTTGTTTATAACGGGTACTCCTAACCTGCCAAGTCTTACATAACAAGGTCCATCCATTTCAGCTACAGCTTTAACGGCAGATTCTGCTTCCACTGCATCACTCGGACATATAACTGTCATATTAGGTATACTTCTCATAAGTGATATATCTTCTATAGCCTGATGAGATGCTCCATCTTCCCCTACTGTAATACCTGCATGAGTAGCACATATTTTAACATTTAACTTAGGATAGCATATAGAATTTCTTATCTGCTCAAATGCCCTTCCTGCTGCAAACATGGCAAAAGTGCTTACAAAAGGTATCTTATCACAAGTAGACAAGCCTGCTGCTACTGCCATCATATTACTTTCTGCTATTCCCATGTTAATAAATCTATCTGGATATGTATCCTTAAACTTGGATGTTTTAGTAGATTTTGAAAGATCAGCATCAAGAACTACTACTTTTTTATTCTCTGCTCCTAATTCTACCAATGCTTTTCCATAAGCTTCTCTAGTTGCTATTTTATTTGACATTACTCCTCACCTCCAAGTTCAGCTAATGCTTTCTCACATTGTTCTATATTTGGTGCTGAACCATGCCAGCCAACTTCATTTTCCATAAAAGAAACTCCTCTGCCTTTAACAGTCTTACATACTATCATAGTTGGTCTATCTTTAATTGTCTTTGACTCTTCAATGGCATCTATCAGTTCTTCGAAACTGTGTCCATCTACCTCTATAACATGCCACTTAAATGCTTTAAATTTATCTCCAATTGGATATGCTGACATTACCTCTTCACAAGTTCCATCTATTTGAAGTCCATTAGCATCTACAAAAGCTGTAAGATTATTCAGTTTATAATGTCCTGCAGCCATAGCTGCCTCCCAAACTTCACCTTCTTCAAGTTCTCCATCACCTAGTAAAGTATAAACTCTATAATCCTTTTTATCTATTTTCCCAGCTATTGCCATTCCTACAGCTGCAGATATTCCCTGCCCTAAAGAACCTGTAGACATATCTATTCCTAGTACATCATTCATATTAGGATGCCCTTGAAGCATGGATCCAATCTTTCTAAGTGACTTTAGTTCCTCTACATTAAAATATCCTCTTCTTGCAAGAGTACTATATAATGCAGGTGCCGCATGTCCTTTTGACAGCACAAATCTATCCCTATTTAAATCTCTAGGTTGCTCTGGATTAATATTCATTTCATAAAAATATAAAGTAGTTAAAACCTCCACTGCGGATAATGAGCCACCTGGATGACCTGAACCAGATTTGGTTAACATTTTTATTATATCTTTTCTTATATTTAAGGCAATATTCTTTAGTTCTTCTATATTTTTTTTCACACCCTTAACCTCCTAAGCTATATAAACAAAAACTATACTTATTATTTTAACACAAAATTTTATTTTTATATATAATCCTAAACATAAAATTTGACCCCTACATTTAAAATGCAGGGGCATATAGCTCACAATATTAACTATAAAAATTCATAAAATATTAGATGAAATTTGAAATACTTATTGTAGTCCTACACTCACTAGAAGTGCACCATCTACCTTTTTCATATCTACGTCTGTCATATGACCAATTTTTTCCTTTAATCTTCTTTTATCTAAAGTTCTTATTTGTTCCAGCAGTACTACCGAATCTTTATTTAGCCCATAGGCTTCTGAAGAAATTTCAACATGAGTAGGCAGTTTCGCTTTATTTATCTGAGAGGTAATAGCTGCAACAATTACAGTAGGACTGTATTTATTACCTACATCATTTTGTAGTATAATAACCGGTCTTACCCCTCCTTGTTCAGACCCAACTACAGGGCTCAAATCAGCATAAAATATATCTCCTCTTTTCACTACTGTTGTCATCTGACAAATCACTCTCCGAAAGCTTCGCTTCATATTCTTTTAATTCCTTTATGTCACTTGCAAAGCCCATTTCTGCGAATTCAAGATTAAGCTGCGCCATTTCCCTATACCCTTTTTCCATTTCTGATATTTTATTTAACCTTTTTTTCTCACTAATATATAATATGATAACTTCCCTAATAAATTCACTTCTTTTTTTGCAATCTTCTTTAAGTGCTTTGTTAAATTCACTGTATAGTGTTTCTGAGAGGTTTACCACCAATCTTTTAGAATTTGACATATACAAATTAATACCTCCTATTACCCTAAGTGAAAGATATATACAACGTAATTATATTACCAAACCCACAAGTGTGTCAAAGAAATTATCTATAATTTCAACATTTTTCTACTTGTATTTTTTACATAGGGCTTTTCATATCTATATTGATTTAATATAATTTTTGCCATATTTCAATTTAAGTCTATTATAATTTTATATGTAACACTTTCAGATATTAATTAAATATATATGTAACAATTCATTGCATTTATTTGCATATTGTATAATATACTTTTTACACTCAATTACTAATTTTATGTTAATCTCACGATAATTTTTTGTCATACGAATAATCTTTATAAATAAAAATTTCTATTCATTAACCTTATTATTATCCTATACCAATTTCTAAGCTTATATTCATAATTTTCTGGTGTGTATATGTCAATACATATCAAGTTGGAAAATATGTTTTAAGAAATGTTTCAGTTTTTACATATCCATAATCACTTATATAATAATTATGTGAAAACGCAGTTTGTTAAAAGCCATATACAAGTATTCCTTTCTAAATATGTAATTAAATCTAATTCTATAATTTTATTTATTAAAATTTATTTATAATTTAAGATATAACTGCTAAATATAACAATTATGTTAACTTAAAAAGTAGAGTACATATGACAGTTAAAAACATCTGCATCTATGATCTGTTATCTTATGTAATTTTAACTACTTTACTATCTTTTGTATAAAACTTGAATCAATTTTTTCAACCATGAGTATAACTTCATCACCTACATTGACTTTACCTACATCCATAACGTCTATCATGAATTAGTCCATACAGATATTACTAGTTACTGGGAATATATCTATCATTCTTTTTCTTTGAGATTTGAACTTTCTTTCATAACCGATATATTTTTCGGCTTCCTATGTCTTTACATAAGCTACTTAGCCTTTATAATCATTACAAATTTTATGCTTAATTGGCTCTTGTCCACATCATCTAAAGGATGATAATCCTGATTTAATTAAGTCACAATAAGTATCAAGTGATCTTATTATAGCTGCTGGTTGTACTTCTTAACCTACTAGATATTTAAAAAAGTATCAGAAACTACACTAAGCATATTTATTACAAAATCATCCTAAATTAATTTTTACTATGCATCCCTATAATGCTTAACTATACTATAACACCCCCCAAAATACATTAATCACTTGTACTCAATAAAATTATGAGATTATTGATTAAAAATATTATTTACAGCTTCTTATACCGAAACTAATTTATTTTAAACATATCCTCTTTTAATTCTACGTTAGCTTTAAAATCGGTATATTTAATTTCTATCCGTTTTTTATATTTAGAATCATATATCATGGCGTACGCGGGAACATTATCCTTTATATTTACATACAACTGGGCTTTATACATATTTTTATTATTGCCAGGTATATCTAAATTTATAACTTGGTATTCCTCATTTTCCACCTTTTTAAATGAATTTTCAATCTTTTCATTCGTATAAAGGAGAGAGATATATTCTTCTATAAAACTAAACTTAAATAAGCTATCAAAATTTTTATCTATATTATAGGAATTTCCTCGCTTAATATCCTTAACATATATCTTACTTTCTTTGTAAATAATTATTTTATTATTTTCTAAGTCAAATCTCTCTCCATATCTGCTATCATAAAATTGTTTTCCATTGTAGTTTATCTGCTGCTTGTCATTTTTTATTAAAATATTTACATTACAACTGTAACTGCTCAAGTTCTTTAAATAATAAATTATTTTCTCTGTATTTTGAGGGTCTCTACCACAAGATGAAAAAATTATACTTAAAATAAAAAACATAATCATTAATATTAGCAGTTTTTTTCTCACTTTATTCCTCCATATTTGAAAACTTTTTACTACTAATTTATTCTTTTATGTTTTTTTATATTACTTTTTTATGAAATAAGACTATTCTATTAATTTCTTTATTGAAAAAGGCAATCGATTCAAAACATGACTGGCATTTACACAGTACATATCTTTCGATAATTCTTCTCCCGCATATCCATGTACAAATGCAGCAACACAAGCTGCTTCAAAAGGTTGTTGTTTTTGGGCAGAAAAAGAAGCTATAATTCCTGTTAGACAGTCTCCCATGCCACCTGAAGCCATCGCTGAATTTCCTGTGGGATTTATAGCAACTGAGTTTCCATCTGTAATGACTGTGTTATACCCTTTTAAAAGTATAATTATATTATACTCTTTTGCAAAGTCTTTGGCTACTTTAATTCTATTTTCCCTTATATATTCGATTCCTAAACCAGTAATTCTAGACATTTCTCCCAAATGAGGGGTTAAAATCACATTACATTTTTTATCTTTTAAAATATGAAGATTTCCACTTAAAACATTGATACCGTCTGCATCTATTACTACTGTTTTTGTGAAAGTAGTTACAACTTTTTTTACTAAGTTTAAAGTGTTATTATTAATTCCCATGCCCGGTCCTATAGCAATAGCATCACTTTTTTCTATAGCCTTTTGAAGCTTTAGATTTTCTTCCAAATCAATAGTCATTCCCTCAACAAGTTTTTCACTAAGTATAGGCTGTATGTCTTTATAACACCCTAAAGTAACAAGTCCTGCACCACTTCTTACTGCCCCTTGGGTGCATATATACGCAGCTCCTGTAAATCCCTTAGATCCAGCTATAACAAGTACTCTTCCAAAATCTCCTTTATGTCCAATCTTATTTCTAATTTTAAGTTTTGCCTTTACAAAATCTTCATCAATTATAAATTCAGATCCAGCAAATTTTTCAACAGCTAAATTTGGAATTCCTATGTCCTCTACTATTACTTCACCCGTAAATTCATCATTTCCATATTTTAAAAATCCCATTTTATAAAACTGAAAAGTAACAGTCCTATTAGCTCTTACACAATTACCCATAACATTTCCAGTATCACCATTAAGTCCTGATGGAATATCTACAGAAATAATATAGTTGCCGTATTTATTAATAAGGGTTATTACAGAATCTTGTATCCCCAGTATGTTTCTGGAAATTCCCGTTCCAAACAGAGCATCTATAGTAATATCACTTTCCTTTATACACTCTTTAAGTTTTACAAGACCTTCTTCTGAATCTACTACGTCCAAATTAATTTTTAAATTTTTTAAAATATTGTAGTTTATGCTGCAATCTTCACTCATCCCACTTTCTTTTCCAACTAAAAATACACGTACTGTTTTATTTAAATTATAAAGATGCCTTGCTACCGCAAAGCCATCTCCACCATTGTTTCCCTTTGTACAAATTACACAAAAAGAATCACACTTTTTCAAATCTATATTTTTCACTACCTTTAGTGCTGCATTTTCCATAAGTACAATACCTGGTATTTTTAATTCATTTATACTGTACCCATCTACAGCTCTAGCTATTTTTACAGTTGCTATCTTCAACTTCATCTACCTCCATTACCACATAGGCTATAGCATTATCCTGTCCATGGGATATACTGAGATGAATCTTGTAATCGCCCCATTTATTAGCTATTAATTTTGCCTTTCCCTTTAATACTACAATTGGTTTACCTAAAGCAGTTCTATCTATTTCTATGTCTCTACAATCAAAACCATTAAACCCAGTTCCCAATGCCTTTACTATAGCTTCTTTAGCAGCAAACCTTCCTGCTATAAATTCAGGTCTTAAATTTTTATTTTTAAGATATTCTACTTCATTTTTGCTAAAAATTCTATCTATAAAATTTGAATGTTTACTAACAGCCTGTTTTATTCTCCTGATTTCAACTATATCAACTCCAACCCCAAATATCAAAATATCATACACCTCCAATTTCAATATTTTAATTATATATCCTATTATACCTATATTATATTTATTTTTTAATATAGTAAATAACATATTAATTTTTTGTATAAAAAAAGAGGATTTCTCCTCTTTTTTTATTAAATTAATATGATGCATAATTTTTTTCACTGTCAAAGTCCACAATGTAATCGTCTACATAATCACCTATTACATCAACCAAATGCAGCGGTGAAACTTTATTATCATGTAATAATTTTAGTAAATTATGTACCTTATACCTTTCAGGACTTATATTTTGAATACTGTCTCTTTCCATATTTATCAACTTTCCATCTAATATATCCTGTCTCTCAACTTCAATTCCATAAGACGACACCTCTTCAATATCTTTACTGGAATATGAAATAGATGTTTTCCCTTTAAGTAATCTATAAAAATATACATACTTAATTTGTTTTACCTTCTCAGTACTAATAAAATTCTCTATTATCATAAATTCTTTCCCCCCTATAACATAACTCATATATTATTGACTTAAAAATATATTAACACACATATGAAAAAAAACGTGTCACTTCCTGATTAGCTTTTCTTATAAATTATCCCTTATATATGACAATAAAAATGTATTGCAAACTTATCTTAAAA
This sequence comes from Clostridium sp., assembly GCA_036820645.1. Lineage (GTDB taxonomy): Bacteria > Bacillota > Clostridia > Clostridiales > Clostridiaceae > Clostridium_B. The sequence goes on along the minus strand of DAISLB010000011.1, from coordinate 9,371 downwards.
ACATATATATTTTTGCCCTATTTACTAACAATTTTTATTAAACGATCCTGTCGAAAGATCAACTATTTTGGCTATCTATTTTTAAACTATCTGCAAAATCTATGTTTACCTATAATTTTAATAAGAGGTCTCGACCATATCCATGAACTTGTTGCTGTAGACGGATTAAAATAGTATATAGCTCCTCCTGAAGGATCCCATCCATTTAAAGCATCTCTTGCTGCATTTATAGAGCTCTGCTGCATATTTGCATGTATTTGTCCGTCCACCACAGCAGTAAAGGCTCCTGGCTGATATATAACTCCCGCTACAGTAGATGGAAACTTAGGATCCCTAGTTCTATTTAGTATTACAGCTCCTACTGCTACCTGTCCTTCATAAGGTTCTCCTCTAGCCTCTCCATTTATCAATCTAGCTATTAACGTTACGTTTTGACTATTTCCTCCTGTATTGGTCCCAGTATTTATTGCAAGGGCTGCTAAAGTTGCATCTCCAACTACACCATCAGACTTTAGTCCATTTTTTGATTGAAAATATTTCACCGCAGTATAAGTTTGATACCCATATACTCCATCTACGCTGCCATTGTAATACCCCCAACTTCTAAGTTTTCCCTGTATTTGTATCACCATATTTCCTCTTGAGCCATAGTAATAGGACACAGCTTTTACTGCATTATTGTAGGGAAGCAAGAATAGAGAAGTGGATACATATGTAAACACTATAGCAAGTATTAATACTAATTCTCTTTTAAATGTCATAATTTTGTTACCCATATGACCATCTCCTTTTAATGTTAGTTCTCCTAAATGTAGTCTGTACACAAACAAAGTAAAAAATACATAAAAAAAATGCTATCAATTCCACTTATTTAAAGTAAAATTGATAGCATTTTTTATCCTACTTTTCTTAGCCTTTTTCTCCAATTCGGTATTAATATTTCTTCTACTAAGTCGTTCATTATAACTATGCCACATAGTTTTTCATCATCATCTATTACAGGTAATGAAATAAGGTTATATTTTGAACACACCTCTATGGCTTCATCTACGTTTTCTTTATGATTTATAGTTACTACATCCTTCATCATTATCTCTTTTAATGTATCTTCAAAATTTGACAATATCAAATCCTTCAAGGATACCACACCTTCAAGCTGCTTTTCGTCATTGACAATATATATATAATGTGATACCTCATCTTCCGGATTAATTTCTTTTAAAAACTCAATAGTGTCTTTAACTGTTATATTTATATTAAAACAGATAAAATCTTTATTCATTATACTTCCTACAGTTGCTTCTTTATATTCCATAAGTGTTCTTACTTGATCCGCATCATTTTTTTTCATATTCATAAGTATCTTTTCTGCAGTATCTTTATCTACTTCATCTAAAATGTCTGCTATCTCATCATTAGGCATATTGTATAATACCTCATCCCTTTTAGACTGGCTCAAATTTTCCAGAATATCTAGCTGTACTTCTGGTTCTATTTCCTCTAATGTATCCGCCGCTAGATCCTCATCTAAACTTTCAAAAACTTTCTTTCTGTAGTTTACATCCATGTCTTCTAATATATCTGCTAAATCAGCAGGATGAAGCTTAGATAACTTTTTATATGGTACGGAAAGTTTTAAATTGTTATTTATCATTTCTAGTGATTCTACATTATCCCAAATTATAAGGCTGTCTTCAGGTTTTTTGTTAAATAAATCATAAAGCTTTTTTATGATTTTTTCTATGCCAAGCCTTCTTCCTAATGCAAGGATTCCAGTATCTACTGCTACAACCCTATACTCTCCTGCCATTTCTGCAATTCTGAGATCATTAACTCTTACAAGCTTTTTTCCATTTATATCCACTATTTGCCTATCTAAAAGGTGTTTTGATAAAAGATAGGAGTAACTTTGAAGTATTATTTCCCTTATACCTTCTCCTTTAATTATAACCTTGTCGTTATCTTCATAAAAGTTTATATTCCTGCACTCACAATTAAGTATTTCCTTGCCTTTTTTTATCTTATATCCTATAGCCCTTGGCATTCCATGATCAGAAGATACATAAACATCCCAAAGTTTTCCTACATATTCGTGAAATTCATTATAAACCTTTTTATAAAGAACTTTACTCAATAAGAAACTAGATAACTTTTTCATAAATATTCCTCCTTATGTGTAGAGAAATATTTACCAAATCTACATGATTATTTTAAAAGTTACTAATAGTATTCCCATCACTGAATTAGATCTAATATTTCTCTGCACTCCTTCTATTAAATTTTCATCTAAGATACACCGGCCTCCATAAGGTCCGTTTTCCATTTAACACACCACCTAAATTAAAAAATTTAAATATATGCAAACAATTAAAAAAAGCCCGCAGGCCCTTAAACTAAAACTTTTTTTATCGTACGAGTTTTAGCACTATATAGCTTTAGATTTTCATCCAGCTGCATTAAGTAAAACCTTAATCCGGTAATACCTGTTCACCCATTGGCATCTCTCGATGTTTCGGGGCAGCAGCATATGTCTATATAGGAGCCTCACCTAACATAATCAAATATAAATATTTATATTATAATTATATTACAAATTCGCTATAATGCAACTAGTAAATATTAAATTTATTTATATTTACCTGTTATGATACTTTAATTTCATTTTACTCATTTTAATGCAAAATATCGTAATTTATCTTTGCATATTTATAATTATATTATTAGTGTGTGCGCTATTTTTCATCAACATTCAAAATCTACATATTCCTAAATATTTATCCCATAATATAATATGTTATACTAAAAATAAGTGAAACTAATATGAACTATAAGAACGGAGAATGCAAATTGAATTTAAATACTAGTTTTTTACCTATATGTAAAGATGATATAAAATCAAAAAATATAAATCAATTGGATTTTGTGCTTATAACAGGAGATGCTTACGTAGATCACCCATCTTTCGGCTCAGCTATAATATCAAGAGTTTTAGAAAATGAAGGTTTTAAAGTTGGGATAATAGCCCAGCCTAATTGGAAAAATGTAAATGACTTTATGAAACTTGGGAAACCTAAATTGGCTTTTTTAATAAACTCTGGAAACATGGACTCTATGGTAAATCATTACACTGCATCAAAGAAAAAACGACATGAAGATCTTTATTCACCAGGAGGAAAATCTGGTTACAGACCCGACAGAGCTGTAATAGTATACTGTAATAGGGCAAGGGAAGCCTATAAGGATGTTCCAATAGTAATAGGTGGAATAGAAGCCAGTTTAAGAAGATTTGCCCACTATGATTACTGGAGCGATAGTGTAAGAAGGAGTATTCTTTTAGATTCAAAAGCAGATCTACTTATATATGGCATGGGAGAAAAAACCATAGTACAGGTGGCAAATCTATTAAAATACGGAATGGATATTCATAAAATTACCGATGTAAGAGGTACAGTATATTCTTGCAAAGATAAAACCCATATAAAAGACTATGTAGAAGTACCTTCTTTTGAAAAAGTAACACAAGAAAAAAGCTCCTATGCTGAAAGCTATAAACTAGAATATTACGAACAGGACGCAATAAGAGGAAAAACCTTATTACAAAAGCATGGAGATCACTACATTATTCAAAACCCCCCACAATTTCCTTTAACAGAAGAGGAAATGGATATAGTATATGATTTACCCTATATGAGAACATACCACCCTATATACGAAAAACTTGGTGGAATACCTGCTATAAAAGAAGTGAGTTTCTCCATTACAAGCCATAGAGGTTGTTACGGTGGCTGCTCTTTTTGTGCTCTTACTTTTCACCAGGGCAAAACTATTCAGAATAGGAGTGAAAAATCTATAATTGATGAGGCTAAATTATTAACTACCTTAGATGATTTTAAAGGATACATACATGATGTTGGAGGACCTACTGCAAATTTTAGACACAAGGCCTGCAAAATCCAAGAAAAAGTAGGAGTATGTAAAAATAGGCAATGTCTTTTTCCTTCTCCATGCAAGAACCTAATTATAGACCATCATGAATATTTAAATCTATTGAGAAAAATAAGAAAAATCCCTGGTATAAAAAAAGTATTTATACGTTCAGGAATACGGTATGACTATCTAATAAATGATAAGAACTCAGATTTCTTTGTAGATTTATGCAAATATCACATAAGTGGACAATTAAAAGTAGCCCCTGAACACATAAGCGATAGGGTTCTAAATCAAATGGGAAAACCTAAGATGGACGTGTACAACAAATTTGTAAAAAAGTTTTTTGAAATAAACAAGAAAATAAATAAAAAGCAGTATCTAGTTCCTTATCTCATGTCCAGTCATCCTGGAAGTGACTTAAATGCAGCCATAGAACTAGCCGAGTATATTAAAAGTATGGGATATACCCCAGAACAAGTTCAGGATTTTTACCCTACACCTGGTAGTTTATCCACGACTATGTATTATACAGGCATTAATCCTTTAACTGGTGAAAAAGTATACGTACCTAAATCACAAAAAGAAAAAAATGAACAAAGAGCACTTTTACAATTTTCTCTTCCCCAAAATTATAATTTAGTAAGAGAAGCCTTAATCAAATGTCACCGTGAAGATTTAATTGGATCTGGTCCCCACTGTTTAATACCTAAAAATCCTCCAAAAAGATGGCACCGCAAAAACAACCATAAGGACTCTAAATAAGAAATTACTTCATATCCCAGATATTTTTAAGTTAAGAATTAATAATTAAAAATGAATGAGGATTTTTCTCCGCTATGTTGCGAAAAATCTTAAATTTAAAGCTTATTGAAGCTTTGCTTGAATAGCACTATATTTTAGATTTTCTGAAGTGTTAACGGAAGAAAATCATCCATAACTATTAATTCTTAACTCTTAATTCTTAATTATTTTTTATCTAGAGACTTTATTAGAAACTTTATAATTAGGGCTTTCAGTTGTCTTCTTAACTTTACTCAAAGCATATACGAAAACAGCAATCCAACCTACATCTCCAAGTATATTTTCTGCTAACACTCTAGTACCCATAAGCCATAATATGAGTTCTACTATAGTTATACAAGCTGCTAATATTACCATGTATATACCAAGCTTATTGGCATTGCTTTTATTAACAAATCCTAAAACAAAAAATACTACTAAAGTATTAAATACCAAATACATCCAGTATATATATTGGTTTGATAGAACGAGGGTATATCCTAAAATATATTCGTACTCCTCTAAGTTCTGCAGCACAGCTCCACACTTATATATCATGATAGCATACGCAGCACAAAGTGCTGCAGTTATTATAAATATGTAATAAAACTTAACATTATCTTTTCTTACAAAAATATAAAGTACTGTAAAGGCTATAATTGGAATTGATAGTAAATTTAAGAAAAAAGGCACTTTGAGCAAATATAAATATTTCATACTGCTGGAAAAGTACATAATAAAAATAGAAATGTACCTTAATGACATAGCCGCTATAATAATAAAAGCTATAACTTTTACTTTATTGGACAAAAATTTAATCAAAACAGCCCCTCTAAAGAGCATTATACACATGATAAGTAATAAAAAAATATAAACGTAGAATGCCATATATTCCCCTTCTTTATTAGTAGTATTCTAATTATATTTATTAATATTACTTATCTTATATTACTATTTTAAATAATTTTATAATTTTATCTCATCTTTTACTCCTAAAACTTCCATTCCACCTTTAATACATTCTACAACAAGTGGGAAATCAGGTCCCCTTTCACCATCTATATCAGTGACTATATCCTCATCACAATATACTTCTATTTTATTTGATTTAAAGTATATAAGTCCAGAAGCATCTTCTAAGTGATCTCCTTTTAACATTTTTATAAATAGTGCTATAATATCCTTTATCATTCCAGCCTTTATTATAATTACATCTAGAAGTCCATCCTGTATTTCAGCTTTATAAGCAAACTTAAAATTTCCAGCCATCTGACCGTTAAATATGAGCATAAGGTACATGTCTCCATCAAAAATTGCATTTTGGGATTTAACTTTCACCTTAAGTTTTCTTAAATTTGGAATCTGTTCTAATGCTTTAACGTAATAAGCCAACTTTCCCATAGTATTTTTCAAATTTACATCTGTTTTTTGAGATACATCCGTAAACAGTCCCGTACTAGCAACATTTATAAAATATTTGTCGTTTACCTTTCCTAAGTCTAACTTCTTAGGAACGCTATTTAATATCTGCTGGCAGGCTTTGTTAATATTTTGGGGCATTCCTATAAATTTAGCAAAGTCATTGGCAGTTCCTACAGGAAGTATGGCTATAGGTATATTTATGTTTAACTTTTTCATAGAGTTTACAACATTATCTACCGTGCCATCTCCTCCAGCTATCAGTACATACTTATAAGTTTCATCTATATCTTCAAATGCTTTTTTTATATCAAATTCAAAACTTATTCTAAAAGGAACTATTTCATAACCATATTTTTGATGTATCATAATAACTTTATCTATATTGGATATTATTGCATTTTCCCCTGAATATGGATTATAAATAAATTTCACTTTATTCATGTTAAACTCCTCTAATTATATAAATTACAGATCTAGATTCTTTATTTAAATGTATCACCTGATATTATATCACCTAAAGCAATAAATCCACAAGATTACTTATAAATCTTGTGGATTTATTTACAAATTATTAAATTCTAGAATGCTGAGTAGTTATTTTGAGATATACTACTCAAAGCATCTCCTGCCTGAGTATTTGATTTAGGATTTACTGCTAAATCTCCTAAAGATACCATTCCAACTACACTTTTATTTTCAACAATAGGCAATCTCCTTATTTGCTTTTGACTCATTATTTTAGAAGCATCTTCCAAGTTCATATCAGGTGATCCGGTTACAGGGTTTGATGACATAATATCTCTTACAAATTTAGATTCAGTGCCTCCACTCTGAAATGCTGATCTTATAGCTATATCCCTATCTGTCACAATTCCTATAACTTTTCCATTTTTGCAGACTGGAACAGCTCCTATATTATTCTGCTGCATAATTTGTGCTGATTTTTCTACAGTATCATCATCATTTAAACTTATTACAGATTTAGTCATTATATCTTTAACTTTCATTTCAAGCACCCCTTCAAATTAGATTTCATATTTATTATGTCCTAATCTAAAGGTTATATTACTTATAAATTATTGGTATTTCTAGACTTTTTTTTGTATAAATACGTAGAAATAAATACTATAATAAATAACACTATTATAGGCAATATAAATTTAAATGAAAACGGCTTTGTCAAATTTCCTCCTATCAAAGAATAAGTTACCATTTCAGGTAAAATTCCTATCAAAGTTCCTAAAATAAAATCTCTATACTTAATTTTTGTAAGTCCTGCAGCATAACTAAGAGGATCATATGGAAATACAAAACTCAATCTCATTGCAGTCATAATTCTAAATCCATATTTTCCCATATTGTTATTTAATGTTAGAGCTTTTCCTTTAAGAATTTTATTTACAAAAGATCGTCCTAAAAATCTGGATAAAAAGAAAGCTAATGTAGCTGATCCAAAGCAGCCAATCATATTTAGCGAAAGAGCTATATAGGAATTAAATATGCTTCCTGCAATTATTGACATAAGAGATGCAGGTAATATAAGTACTAAAGGTCTTACAGTATAAATCAAAATAAAAATAATGGCTGAAAATTTTCCATAACTCTGTATATAGCTTCTAATGCTATCCATATTTATTTTATGTAAATTTCCTTTATATTTGTATAATATAAATGCAATAATGGAAATCAAAAAAAATATCATCAAACACTTAAAAATACTTTTTTTACTATTTTTCATAAATTCACAACTATCCTTTTTTAAATTTTAAAACACAAATTAGATTACTAAATATATAATAAAACAAAGAAAAAATTCTGTATATAGTTTTTAGTATTATAGCTTATACATGTAATATTTACATATTTTTGATAAATATTCAATAGAAAATATTTGACTCATTTATTATATTAAGGGCTTTCCTAAAGTGATTTTAGTTGTGAATTGGAGTTCCTTGTATACTTTTAACAAAAAATTCATAAACTTGTCACAAAAAAGACACATACTATATACTTAACTATTTTCGTAAAATGAGTTATAATTAACTTATGCAATTATATACTTTTTAGTAAATTAAGCAAATATAATTTAATTTTATTATTTTTAAGGAGTGGTCACAGTGGCTAAAATAGCTAGGAGTTCGGTACCTAATGTGTTTACATTTGCTAATCTTAGTTGTGGTATAATGTCTCTAATGATGTGCTTCCAGGAAAATTATTTATGGGCCAGTATATTTATACTACTTGCATGTTTAGCTGATAGATATGATGGGAGAGTTGCTAGATTTTTAAAAGTATCCAGTGAATTAGGTAAACAACTGGATTCTCTTGCAGATTTAGTTTCTTTCGGAGTTGCCCCATCAGTTCTTATATTTAATATTTATAATTTTTCTACTTTTGGATTATTAGGGTATGTATTAGTATTGCTATTACCAATATGTGGAGCATATAGACTAGCAAGATATAACATTACTGATTTTGATGGAGAATTTTTTGGTATTCCAATAACTTTTGCAGGTATGTTTATAGCTTTATATTGTCTGATTACATTTAGACATCTTGTTCCTGCAGAATTCACAATTTTACTTATCATAATGCTTTCTTACCTTATGATTTGCAAGCATAGGTTTAAAAAGTTCTAATTTTAGTAAATAACAACATTTTATAAAGGAGATTAAGTAAAAATATATTTTATTTAATCTCCTTTTGTATCATCCTCATCCAAATCATCTAAATTATTTATAAACAATTCCTCATCTATTTCTGTTTCCACATATTTAATTTGCATTTTTTCTTTTATAACTTCGGTAGTAATTTTACAGTATTCCGTGTATACTTCAGTAGAATCCTTTAGTGTATCCACAACTTTATCAATTACATTTCCCAGCTTATACACTCTCTTTAAAGAATCTTTAACTTCACCTTTGTGGACTCCTGCTATAGAATTTAATTCTCCAGCTCCACCTATTAGCAGTCTGTAGGAATTGGTTAATTTAGACAATAACTCTGCTAAATTATTTACATCACAATAATAATCTTCAATTATTTTTCTGTGGGACAATATTTATCACCCTGCCTCAAATTTAAGATTTTCGTAACATGGTGGATAAAATTTTCATGCACTTTTCGCTTTTAGCTGCCAGTTATTAACTCAACTTTTACAGTTTAAAAATAATGGGACCTATATCAATTCACAGTTCACAGTTCACAATTCACAGTTCACAGTTCACAATTCACAGTTC
>DAISLB010000010.1:0-51139 GCA_036820645.1 Clostridium sp. | reverse complement strand
TATTTTTTATAAAAAATAAAAGGACACTATTCATCCAAATAAATAATATCCTCCATCTTTATGCCTAATTTTAAGCTAATTCTATATAAAGTCTCTAGGGTTGGCTGTCCTTTATTGTTTTCATATTTATTATATTGAACGCGTCTTATACCCAAAAACTCTGCAAAATCTTTTTGCTTTTTATATCCTAGCTTTAATCTTATTTCTAATAATCTATTTTTAACCATATGTAAACCACCTCATATCATTAGCTTATGTAAATATTCTATAAGATGATTATATTTTCCTTTACATTAGTAGATTTTATTTGCTCAATATTATTTATTGTTAACACCCATTACCATATGTTATAATAAGCATGAAATATCTTTTGTAGGTGTTATACATCTAGGAAGTCCATCTAACCCATCAGGATGGGCTTTCTTTAATTTTTTGGCTCATAAAAAAGTATGATTATAGCATTTTGCTATTTTTAGTAACCTTATTTCTTTAGCTGACATACTATAAATAGGAAGAATATTTTCTCCCTGAAGTTGCTCTATTATGGCTTATTGGTTTTTATACAAACTTAATAATACATTTATAATATCTAAAATATTGTGGCAATCTCAGTCTCCTTTTAGATAGGGCAACCTCTTCTTTCACTAATAATAGAGAGTTTACATTTTTCCTTTACATAAAGTTTACTATTTAATTATTAAACGGTAATAAAAAATGGCAGCATTATTGAATAAATTTATCCTTTATGCTACTATATTTATATTGTTATCCATAACACTATATCTTAACAAATATAAATAAAACCTGTGCTCTAAATTAGGGCACAGGTTTTATTATTGCTATTCATTTATTTTAAATTTTGCTCATATGTCTGAACCATTTTCTTAACCATGTTTCCACCTATAGATCCAGCTTCTCTGGAAGTTAGGTCTCCATTATAACCATCTTTTAGGTTTACTCCAACTTCTTTAGCTGATTCCATTTTAAACTGATTTAGTGCTGCTCTAGCTTGTGGAACCACTGGTTTATTACTATATGACATAGTACTCACTCCTTTTTTATAGTAAACTTTACTGGTTATATTTAAAGTTTATACATTACTATAAAAATTACTCTAGGTAATTGGATGAATATTTGGAAAATGAATATAAAATATATAGAATTGAATATAATGATTAATATCTATAAGAATATTTGTTATCACTCAATAGGATTACAAAGCTTTTTTGCATTTTAAATTTAAGCCTACTTATTTATTAATTTCAATTGCTTTCTTGATTATGTATCCACGAAGCAACGATTTTATGTTCTGATACCAAATAATTTAAATATATGTGAATCTGCTTTTTTTCAATTTTTTTCATATATTTTTCCATGTACTCATAGTCTAGATTACCATTTTCATCTACTGGAAGAAGAATCTTTTCTTTCCTAATCCTATTATCGTTTATCTCTCTATTAAAACTATATTTTTTCGATAAACGAGCTAAGATAGTTGCAATAAACCAATAAATGTATTTATTGTATAATGGATTTTCAAGTTTCGTAATATGGTCGCTAGCAACAAATTTGAATGGTTGAAAGAAACATACACCAACACTGCCACTATTAGCTAGTGTCAAACAATTAGAAAAAATACGAACTTTTTCTTTGTTACTAACAAAGTCATCCACACCATTATTCATTGCAGTTGATGAAACATAAGGCATTGTCCCCTTTAAATGATCTTCATTTTTTAAACGCTTACCACGCTGTATATTAGGAAATATATCCTTTATATAAAACTCCGCCCATCGCTTATCAGAAAGTAGAGGAATGCCTTCTTCTACATAATTCTCTTTAAAACGAGTTATACATTTCTTTAATAGAATTTGTTCTTTCTCCTTCATATATTTTTCCATAAATGTCCAGTTAGGTTGTCCAGAATAATTCACAGGGAGAAGTATTTTACTTCTTTTTAAACGTGTTAATGTTGCACCATTTCCACCCCAATTAAAATTTTTCATTAAACGTTTTAATAATGGTACCAGAAACAGGGCTATATATATATTTAATTTGTCATTTGATAAAATCTGAATATTTTGGCCCGTGTAAAACTTAATAGGCTGATAAAAAGCGGTTTGAGTATCAAGCCCTATAGATATTACATTCCCTTCATTTAAACCAAATTTGTTATCTTGAGTTCCAATAAAACTATGATATCCATTATTTTTTTCCGACCGAGTAATGTATGGAATATCTCCAGTTTTCTGAGTTAGCTTGTTTTTATCAATGCCACTTTTAGACGAAGTAATTTGAAATAAATCTGACAAAGTAAATCCTCTCCAATTACAATTAGCCAGGTTATGATTATCCATTATTTTCATCTCCTTTAAATAAATATGCTTTTCCATGGATTATCATATTAAATTCAAAAGTAAGATAATCCGCCATACTTTTTTCAAAATCCTCTTCTCTTGGAATTTCATCGTTGAAATAATAAAAGGAATGCAACCACTCATCATCAGCTTCTATCATAGCCTTTACCATAAACTTACTTTCTGCTGGTGCGTCATGAAGCCAACATGAAAGCAACCGTGCTTTTTTTTCTTTTGCCCTTTCGGTTTCGACTAACCCAACATGCTTATTTACAACAAATCCGTCATCCTCAAAATTAACAAACTTGCAGTACTTCTCTTTTGGATGTGACTTGTGTGCTGTAAAAACAGCTATACATGGATTTGTCCCAACCCTATAAAATGTTTCCCTATTTAATGTAATAACTCCTTCCAATGTATGTTTTTCTAAAATTTCCTTTTTTACCTTTTTGTCTTCTTTTGTTTTCCCTACCATTGTAGATTGAGGAACAATAACCACACATCGAGCTTCATCACCCATACTATCAAGCAGATGTTTAATAAAGTGTATTTCTGACAAATGTGCAGTATCTTTTCCTTTTGCCTGTGAATATGGAGGGTTCATAAATCCAACAGTATATTTATTTTCTCTTAACTTTTTGGAATCTCTTTTGAGGAAATCGTCGCAAATCAAATTACTTTTACCATCACCTCGAAGAATCATATTTGTAGTAGCTATAGAAAACATATCTTCCCTGATTTCAATTCCATGAATTTGTTCTCTTCGAATGTGTTCTTTTTGCTCATCAGAATGTGCTTTTTCAAGCATATAATGCATAGCCGCGATCAAAAATCCACCCGTCCCACAGCAGGGATCAAAAACAACATCTGTTGGTTTAATATCTACAAGTTCACAAAAAAGTTCCGTAATATGTTTTGGAGTTAGTACCACGCCAAGTGATTGACCATCACCACCACTATAACGAATAAATTCACCATAAAAGCGACCTAGTACATCTTCCGACGTATTGCTTACGGCAGAAGAGATAACATTCTTCTGCAAAAATTCAGTGAAATAGCGTAATGGAGTTTTCCCAAGTTTATAATCCTTATCAATAAGCCTATTATCTATTTGATTCAATATAGTTCTGTCCTTAATGATTGTAAATTGATTTAAAATTCTCTCTTTTTTTGTTTCCGGTTGCACTTTTACTCTAGTCATATGTGTAGAAAGGGCATCATATATTTTTCGCCCATCGGTTTTTAATTCATCTCCTGTCAAAGATTCGATTGAAAATGATTTTTCCTTCAATGCCAACAAAATTGCTGAAACTACTAGAGGTTTTTCTGAATCACCAAGTTGTCCATAATTTCTAAGTGCTTCATGCAATTCTGCCGACTTTTTTAATATTTCTTCTAATTCCAATGTTTCTACAGGTATTTGCCCTAAAACTTGTTCCCTATAATAGTGCTCAATATTTTTCTCAGAGAAATTTTCAAAGTTCTCAACTTCTTTCAGAATTTTATAGCCAGACTTATCTACATAGATTGGTTTTATTATATGGTGTTTTTCATCACCAGAGCATCCAAATGCAAATATTTTTTTAAAGCAAGTTTTTGCTAAAATAACTTGAGCATAATGCAAAGCCCCATTTTGAGCATAGTTAATAATTGCTCCCATATCCATTGAAAGTATCTGCTTGTCCTCATCTTCATACAAAGCTTGTTTATCAGTACTAGCTTTATCTTCTATAACTAATATAAAGTCTTTAGTTTGACCTACAAATTCAGGAAATCCTATATGTCCATTCTTTTTCTTTGAAGCAGTTTTCAATGCATGCTGTATTTCTTTTAAACTACTTCCATTAGGTGTATATTCAATTCCAGCTTCTTTTAGTAAACCACCAATAAAAAAGTCAGTAATTCTTTCGTTAGTCATTTTGCTTTCCTCCATCTAAGAACAAATGTGTATAATCAATCTTTTTTCTTATCTCTTTACGATGGTTTTCGATTCTAAGATACATAGCTATATCAGCAGGCACTTCATTCCTTTTTTCTGCTGCAAGCTCAAAAAACTGTATTCTCTCCTTTTCGGTTGGCTTTAACAATTTAATCATTTTAAACTGCATATCAGGAACAGGAGGAGAAACCCTGCCATTTAGCACATCAAAAAAATATGTCTTTGTAATACCTACTTGTTCATAAAACGCCGTTTTTGTCATCCCTGCGTGTTCAATCAGCAAAGATAATAATTCACCAAAAGAGCCTTGCTGATATATTTTTTTACGTGGCAAATTATCACCTCCTTTAGCTAGATAGTTAGTTTACTAACATACTATAATAAATTAGCTAAAACTGCAAGATATTTAAACATAATTTATGCTTTGGAGGAGGTTAAGCAATTGGCACAGTTTCCCCTAAGATCAGGAGAAAAAGAAAAAAGCATAGTAATTTATGCTTTGTTATCGGTTTAAGTTTCTTTTAGTACTGTTATTGTATTAATATCTTAATATTACAAAAGCTACCCTGTAATACTTATGCACACTTTATAAACATTTCATCCACAAGTTATACACAATTATATTAATCCCGTATTTTAATACTAGCTTACCTACCTGCTTAATATTTATATATAGTCCGTAAGCACATGGACTTGACGCGATATAAGCTACAATAACAGGAATAACTTATATCCGAGCCTATTTTACTGCATCAGCTAGGCTAAACTACTAGAGTTATTTTAAGTTGTTCTAGTGCTTAAACAACTAACCTATACTATTTTTGGGGTATAGGAAATAAAACTATTGAAAACCTCATTTTTTTGAAATATAATATAGTTGTGACTTAGTTGAATGAAGTTTAATATACTTTATTTGGCTGTATTTAGGGTAGGTATGTCAGTACCTATCCTATTTATTTTTATAAACTAATTGTATTACTAAGTGTGTACCTTGTCAATACCTTACTGTAGTGATATAATTAATTTATAAAGCACTACAGAGGTGAATAAAATGGCTGTTCCAGAAGGAAAAGAAAGAATAACTCTTACTCTACCTAAAGAATTGAAATCAAAATTTTTAAAAATATGTGAACAGGAAAAAAGAACCCCTAGTAAACAGGTAGAAGTTATACTAGAGAAGTTTATAAAAGAATATGAACAAAAATAAAGCCCTAGGTTTTTATGCCTAGGGCTAAAAAATAGGCTTTAGTAATCCATGGCTTAGAACTTATAAATTTAAATTTTTTCTATTTCATTTATATTATAACAGGCTTATCTAGCTTATTATAAATATCTTCCCAAAATTCTTTGGAACAAGGGCAGCCCTTTATATATGTAAATATGGTTTCAATCTCTCCTAAAGAAGTGTATGCAATATATGCAGTCTTATTATTATGTATAATTTGTGGCGATTTAAGTTTAACTCCTGCATCTGTATGAAATGCACTATTTATACTATTAATTAATTCTTTGTTTCCATAAATTCTTAGCCTTAAGGCTTTGTATTTTTCTTTTTTATTTTTAGATCTATAACGTGTCGAATAATCCAAGCTGCTATGTAATTCTATGTACGCCCTCATAAAGTTCCTATAGTTATCTAGTTTAGGCAAATACCTTACACTAGCATTTCTGTCAGTCCATCCTATAGTCTTTAATTCTTCTATATCAAAATATCTTGTTTTAAGAACGTATTGTATATTAGATTTGTTCTTTTGCTCGTATATTTCATTCTTGCATAAAATTTGAATTTGTTCGAGAAAATATCTATTTTTATGTCTAAAAATTAGCCTGCCCTCTGATATGGAGCCTATTCCAAATATAATTCCTAAAATATAATTATTCATGCTATCACCCAAATAAATTATAACAAAATTTCTAAAATATTTTCTAAAAACTTATTGACATGACACGATAACGTGTTATGATATAAATATAGACACGATAGCGTGTTGAATAAGAAGGGGATGTTTGATGTGCTAGCAAAAGATTTTGAAACTCTGGCAAAAGAAATTACAGGACTTAGTGGTAAATATATCGGTAAAAGAATGGTTAAATTAGAAGATAGTTCAATCCTAACTATAGGTGACAATGTAGCATTACAAGTTATTAATAATGATACTGAATATGGAAGCATCATGTATGACAATTTCAGTGGAAAATGGAATTCATCTACTACGGATGGATATGAAAAGAAAAATCATGATAACGTAAGAAGCCAGCTTTTAGATAATGTTTATACTTTCAGTGAAGCAGCTCAAAAATGGGGTTTATGTGATGGCTCTGTGCTTAGAAATGCAGTAAGACAAGGCCGATTCAAAGAAGGAGAATACAGGCAATCCGGAAGTGTATGGCTTATAACTAGAGAAGGTATGGAAAGAGTCTATGGAAAACAAAAATAAAGAAGTTCACCCCGTCTCGCAAACCGAATGAACTTCTGAACAACACCAGTAAAACACTGGAGCCGCTAAAAATATAATAGCATACTCCAAATAAAATATAAAGGAGTTTTTAAATATGACATATCAAGCTGAATTTGAAGACAATGAAATGGTAGTATTTGATGCTGGCAATGATGTGGATGCAATGGAACAGGCTTGGAAATTTGAAAGTGAACATGGGTCATTATTCAATGTCTTCTTACTAGATGATGATTTCAATGAAATAAGAACCGTATTTTAGATTAGATTTTGGAAGGAGCAATCAATATGAATGAAGAAAAGCTATATCTAAATTTTGTTAGACTTATAACTGACACTATTAAAGAGAAAAATTCACATAATTCTTCTTTTGACGATAAGCTTGGCTATAAGGATACTGTAAGCAAACTTAGCACTTCTATTTTGATAATTTGGAATTCCTGCGAAAGTAACTCCGAATACAGTGAAAAGTTTTTTAAATTACATGAAAAACTAGATAAATTTTATAAATCCTTATGTATAAGAAAATAAAAAATGCCCTAGGCTTTTGACCTAGGGCATTTTTTATGCTTGAGGGGTTGTATTGCTTTCAACTGCGGTATTATTTTCTTTTGGTTGAGTGTCTTGTACTGTAGAACTCGCACTTTCACTCTGTGTAGGAGAAGTATTTTCTTCCTGTTGATTTGTATCCACTACATTTGAAGTATTTGCATCTGTTGTACTTTTAACTGCTTCAGCTGTATTTTGTATAGGGCTAAAAATGTTTCGGGCTGTAGCAAGCTTATTTTGTGCTGTAAGAAGTTGAGTTTTTACAGTTGTAAGTTCATTTGTAGTAGAATTTAATTTAGACTGTATCTCTTCTTTTTCTTTCTGCAGAGTAGCAACCCTATCTTCAATAAGTTTATCTAATTGCTTATTAATTTGGCCAATAGTTTTATCACTAAGTACAGTATTTTCAACTATCCCAGTTGCTATAGTTTTTACACTGTTATCTACGGTAATGCCTATCTTTTCAAGTGCAATATAGATCCAGTCAAGTGCAGTTTTTCTTCTCTTAGAACCGTCAGCATCATCTTTTATCTGCTGACTAATATATAATTGCCATGCATATCCGCAAGCCTTTTCTGCAAGTCCTTCTATAGTTGCTATAATGCTAAGTCCTTTTTTAGCTTTTCCTGTGGTAAGGCCTACTGCTGCCTTTGTATATCCTTCTGCTGTTTTAAGGCTTGTCTCTGTATCTTTTATTATAGTCTCTGTATTTATGCCTTTCTTCTCTAAATATCTAAACAAGAAAAGTGTAGCAACGGCTCCTATACAAACTCCTAATAATATTAATAATTTTTCCATAATTTTATTTCCTCCATTTTTTATTTAATAAAAAGAGCCTTTTACAGCTCTCTAATTAGTTAAGAATACGTCCCAAGTACTTAAATCAAGTTGTCCACTTGTAACACGTCCCCAGTTCTTCTGGAGATTCGTTACAGCTTGGAAAGTAGCTTCATCATAGGTCATACTCTTGTAAGTTCCTGCTTTCAAATAACCATACATGACAAGTTTCTGCTGTAGCCATTCAACTACATTAGATTTATGCCCTCTAATTAGTAATGGCTGTACACCTTGTAATTCTGCTTGCGTATGCCTTCCTACAATTCCATCACACTCCAATTTTGAATTATAATCTATGTTTAGATCATATTGAAGTGATTGTATTTGTTTTTCCATAGTAGTAAGCTCCCGAGTAGCTACTTGTCCACTAAAAATAGAATCATTAAAATAGTCTGTATCACAATATCCACTTACACCGCTGACTTGTCCTGTCTCTGAATTTTGCCAACTCATAACACTTGGATATTGTGCTGGTGGCGTAGATGAGTATTTTGCTATCCATAAAGGTACATTACCGATATTACCTGAGAGATATTCTTCATAAAATGATAGTCCTGTATAGATACCTATCTTATAACCTCTATTTTGAACATAACCAATAAACTTATTTGCAAAATTTATAGCTTCAGACTTACTCCAGTTTGGTTGGTTTTCCAAATCAAGCCATAAAACAGTATCAGAATGTAATCCTTGAATCTGGTTAAGAAAATGTTGAGCTTGGGCTACTGGCTGACCATTATTTGTGGCAAAGTGATAATATCCTACTTTAAAACCATACTGAGGTAACATAGAAGCTCTATAACTTAATAATTTATCGTTATAGTTATTTCCTTCTGATGCTTTCTGAATAACCACAGATACATTAGAATCTTTTAATGCTTGATAGTCTGAAATATCACTGCACTCATATACATCAATGCCTTTGTAAATCGTTGCAGCTCGTACATTTTGTGGCATGAAAAAAGCACCAACCACAAAGGCTAGTGCCATAATCAAAAACATTATTTTCTTTTTGAATTTCAAACTTATCCCTCCTTATTCATTTTTTCTTCTATTCCATCAATTCTATGATGTGCAGATTTAGTAGACTCTTCGACTTTTACAAGCCTTTCTGCCATATCCTCCTGTCTCACTCTAAGTGCTTTAACATCATCACGTGTTTCTTTTATATCACCACCTATTACATCTAATTTTGTTTCAACTCTGCTAAAATTTTTAACTGTTTCTTTCCCATCTTTACTAAATAGTCTAAATATACTTATGGCTGTTAATAGTAAAGATGTAAATGCAATTCCAATACTAATGTTGGCACTCATGTCTCGCCTCCTAAGAAAAAGCAATAAAAAAAGACTACTTATTTATATAGTCTAAAATTATTGCTTATTTAAATTTTAATTTAATAGTCTAAACCAGTTATTTGTTTATATTGATCTTTTGTTAAGTCTCCATCAATAACACCCTGCTTAATTTGGTCTAAAGTTAAATAGCCACAAACATATCCTATATAATAAAAGTCATAGCTTAACATTAGTTGCTACCCCCAATCACTATAGTTTTTAAAGCATTTATTACTTCTTGGCTTAACCCTGCTAATTTATTATTACTATTTAAAGTTTTATTAAATGTAAATATATTTTGGTATACAGCTGCAAGCTTTGCATCATCTGTAACTACTACTTTTCCTAATTCATCAAATACCACAGTTTTTGTTGCAATATCCACATGATATTTTAGCACTCTACTATATTTATCACTATCTTGTCCGTATGGTATATCTATATAAGTTGTCCCATTCCATACTGGACGTTCTGCTGTAGCATTTGTGTCTTCTCCTGTATCTAGTATAATAGCCCCTGTTACACTATCATAGACTATTCTTCTTCCTATATTCATGTTATTATCTCCCTTCAAAATAAAAAGACTTAAATCAATAAGTCTTTAAGTTCGCAAAAATATTCTATTGCCAAAAATATCCATAAATCTCTATAAGTATTGATTTATAAGGCTTTATAGATATAAGTAAATACTCATACTAAATATTACGAACTAATTATTTATTAAATTGTGTTCTATATCTGCAAAACTGTTTCCATAAGTAAAGCCTACTATTTTAATACCATTAAATGTTTTAAGTGTTAGATCTTTATTATAAGCTCTTTTATAATAAGCAAATTTACTATCAAAATTCTTATTTTCATTTATTATAATCTCAGGTTTAGGAAATCCCTGCATTTGAATTTTTACACCTACATATTTAGCATCCTTATGGCTTGCAACATTAAAACATTTTTCTAAATTTTCAATTGCTAACTTCATTTATATTCCTCCATTTAATTTAAATTTAAAAGGCACTCTTAATCGAGTGTCTTATAGTTTACCTTCATTTTTTAATTTTTCTATAGCCTTTTCCTCCTGGATAAATTCTTTCATTTTAGCAGCAACAAAAGGCGAAATCATAATTCCTTTTCTAGCTCCATATTTTTTAAACTCTGCCAGTACATCTGGTGGAAGTGTGATATTTATACGCACCGCCTTCTCTCCCACTATAACCATCTCCCTTTAGAAATGATTATATCTCTTTATATTTTATCTGTCATTTTTGTACTCACTCATACATATTAATATATATTTATAAGTATAAATGTGTACGCAAAAATATTCTATTGTAATGCCTTTCTTCTACCATTATATATCCTATTTTTACAATCAATTTATCATCTTCCTATAATTATAATATTAATACTGGAGCTTGATTGTATCTTATATCTGGCTCAAATATTACTGCCGCACGATCGGAAGAAGTACTCATTGCCCAAAATTCGCAAGTATCCCCTGCTGTAAAAAATAAATCTTCTATATAATAAGCCGGAGTTGTACTACCTATTGACCGTTGTATTCCAAAAGCAACACCATTTTTATATATTCTTCCATAAGATGTATAAGTTACACCAGTGGTTCCACAATATAACCCAAAACGAATTCTATAAGTGCCTGTAATGTTTAATTGTATTGAACTTACTTTTTTCCAAGTAGTATCTGTAACACCGCCAGATGTTCCAGCAATTAAAATTTTATCTCCTGGTGTGATTGAACTATAACTACCAGTTACTTCAAAAATACTTTTTCCAATAACTATATTATCAGAAACTAAATTGGAATCACCCTTAACTTTACATGTTCCATCTTCAAATCCTGCTGTAATAACTTGGTCACTTGTAGTAGGTGTATATGCTATACCAGATTTTAGAGGTGCAGTACCAACTAATCCTGTATCATTATCATTACTAAATGTATCTCCTGCTAGTACATGGGATGCAATAGCATTTCCCTCTGCACTAGCTTTGATAAAAAAACAATCACCACTTGAATTATATATTGCTGTATAAGGTTTCCCTGCAATTAAATTAGGTGCAGTAGTTGTGTTGGGTTTATAAAAATGTTTACTATTTATTGTTGTCGCACTCCCACTATTAGAAGCACTAGCTATAAAATTAACAGGAAGCCCATTAATTAAAGTTTCATTAATAGTTAATGTTATTGCTGTTGCTGTTCCTCCTGCTGTTTGATATAAATAATCTGCCTTATGTGAATCAAGTGAAGCTTCTCCTAGCATTAAAGCACTAAATATATTTTTAAATGTTAGTTGTATATCTATATAATCTGTATAAATTGTACTTGGTGTTGTTCCATCTGAAGCATCTGTATAAGCTAAGAAATATATAAATCCATTAGAATCAATACTTTGACTTATAGCTGTGCTATTTATAGCATTTGGTGAAATTAAATTAGGTATATTTAACGTATGTGACCAAGTAGGAATATTAGTCCATGAATTTTGTTGAAAAATATTAGCATAAGCTTTATTACCAGAAGGACAACTGCCATACCCATACCAATTACAAATAATACTAGCTAAATTATTTTTTAGCCAATCTACTTTATCTGCTGTAGTAGAACCTGGTATAGTTCCATATTTTCTTTCTACTATAGAAATTAAATCAAACTCAAATAGATGTTGAGAGATAGCACTACTTATACTAGTAGAAGTGCCTAAAGTACTGCCATCTAATTTTTCTATAGTTGCAATACCTGCATCGTTTGTACCTATTTCTATTACAAATTCATTAGGTAAAAGTAATCTTGTTTGATTATCATTTCCAGCTGTACGTTTTGCTATATTAGGATTTGCTACAACACTTCCTGTTACTTTTCCAGTAAAATCTGAAATTGTAACTCCTGTTACTGCATTATCCACACCTGTAGATATAGCTGTGTTTGCTTCAGACTTTGTATAAGTTTCATTTTTAATTTCATTGACCATACCTATCAAATCATTTTTTTCATTTGTTACTGGTGTAGCTGCTGCTGTCTTGTTATTAACTGTAGTTGAATTACCACCATTAGCAGGAAGCGAGGTTGGAATTTGTGAATCTACATATGCCTGCTGGTCTTCTGGTGATAGTGTCCAGTCTGTAGGTTTATTCCCTTTTTCTAATTTTAATTCCCATATCTCTATAGTTCCAGGTGTAGTTGATCCAATTAATATACTTGCGCTGCTTACATCTGATGTGTTAGAAAATATAAGAGTAACTACTCCATTAGTTGGATTTAAAACAGTATTAAGTTTCTTTATAGTTGCAATTTCTTGCCTTAAATACATATAATCGAAAGCATTAGTGGAGTTAGTTTTGAAACTTAAAATGTATTCTTGATTTGCTTTTAAGTTAAAGTTTGGAGTTTGTACACCAATAATGCTTGTGCTTGATATAACTAAATGATTATTAGAAACGCTTAACTGATTATATTGCCACGGAGAATACCCACTGGTACTTTTAAAGTCTGTACCAGTAATTAAATTTCTTCCACCTATTTGTATATTAGCTATAGAATTTTCATTTTCGGTTTTGACCTCATTTATTGCACCTTTTAATGTCTTATCTGTAGTGCTTAAAATTGCTGTTCCTATTGCAGAATTTATTGAAGTTATGCCATCGCTTTTTGTCTTGCTGTCTGCATCTATCTTATCCCAGTTATTATTTAACATTGTAGTTATATTATATGTGTTTGAACCATCTGTGCTTTCAGCTTCATACAATCCTAAATTTGTTGTTGTTTTTGCCATTTAATCTCCTCCTATCTTAATTAAAATGCAAATCTGCTTAATGGTTGTTGTTGTAATTGGTCTAATGTCATACTTTCTACTTCACTAATTAATAAATATTTAAAACTATATAAAACCATCAATTGAGCTGGTTTGATTACCTGTATAGCCTTTTTTAAATTGTCTAAATCCGTAGGTATTCCTAACTCTCCTACAAATTTAATACTTATATCTCCATTTATAAGCTGTGCTTCAACATCTCCGTTTTTCCAGCTATTACACACAGATTGCAATAAATCTATGCTGAATTTACCATAACTCTTATACCTTGCTTCAAGTTGGCTTTGTTTATCTTCTAAACTAGAATTAGGGTCGGTTTTAAAATTTAACAATTTCTCCATCAATGGAATTCCAATATCTTCCGTTAATTCATCAAAGAAAATTTGTCCACTTAAAATATCTATTATTTCTTTTATCTTGTCAAATTGAAGTCCGATTGAATTGTATAGTTGATTTATATAAGGATCATTTCTATATAATTCGTGTAAATGTTGTATTAAATCATCTCTGCTAGACATTTAATGTCACCGCCCCCAAAATAGGAATTTCACATAAGGTGCTTGTCAAGGATAAAGGAATATTTGCAATACCAGAATTAACTTGTAAATTAGAATAATCGGTAATTCCTTCTGTTTCATACAGCAGGTTTCCTAATTTTGCGTATGAAACTGTTGGCGTATCATCTTTAAGTGCTACATCTTTTAGATAGTTTGCTACAGAATTAGAAAAGTTTGCTTTAACTTGGTCAAGCGTATAATTTGTGGCTAAAACTACATTAGCAGTTATGCCTATATTTTTAGCTGTGGCACTTTGTATTGTCGTATAGCTTCCACCACTAGCAAGTCCTTTTCCCATGCCCCAAGTTGACCAATTTCCCTGGCTGTCTTGTACGCCTTTAGGATCTATAGCATTTTGTACAAATTCTATTAAATCAGTACTTGCCACTTGCATATCATCATTACATATCACAACCAATACTGTATTTTTTCCTTGCCAAGTACCAAATGCTTTTGCTCTGCCAACACCTGTTATACTTTCAGCCCATGCTACAAATGCATTTTCGTTATTACTTACAACTGGATTTTTCAAGTGTCCATAATATCTTTCTAGTAAAGAATCGTCACTTTCATCATCAATGCCATTTGTTATTGCATTTTCGTTTGTGCAACTCGTTATTCCTGGAATTGTTACTGGTATTTGCGTTATAGTATTTGCTGGAGTATTTCCATATGTTCCTATTTCTGTAGCTTGTATAGGCACAAGACCAGTCCCATTTATTGTAGTATCAGCTGTACAAGCATGTGAGATACCGCCCTTTGTCTCGAATTTATCCCCTGATTTTACTGTTCCAATTCCATTTACTTTCAAGTTTGTACTTGCGAAAGCTCCTATTTTCTTTGTCTGTCCTGTCCTTTGTACTACAAATTTCTCTCGATCTGCACCACTTAAATTGTTAGGACTCTCTATACTGGCTCTAGTGTCCGATAATTCTGTATAGATATTAGCAATTTCAATAGCTACAGCTTTTAAAAAATCGTAAGTAGGGTAACCCATAGTTTTATCGTAATTATCACTTACATTGCCTAATAATTCAGCTTGAATATTATCTGTTGTTTTATCATCATAATAGCCCACTAAACCACCTCCTCATTAGAAACTACCTGTCCTGTGATAAGGGTAACTACATATTGCACATTCCATGCTCTTTTATCAGTTTTAGTAAGGGAAAAATTATCTACGCTTGCTATATATCTATGTTTTAATAGGGCTTCTGTAACTTCTCTTTGAATTTCAGACTGGTAAAAAGCAATGTATCCTATCATCTTTTTACCTATTAAGTCTTTAACGTTGCAATAAAAGTCAGTATCTTTATAAATGTCGTAAGCGTCTTTGTAAGTTAATATAACAAGATGTATCCATTGTTGTATCTTTTCTTCATCTGTACTCAATTCAACTGGTCTACCATCCTGTAATGCAAAACATTTATTAACAAAATCAAATTTAATTACACGCCCTAATAGTTCAATATTTGTATTTGCAGCTTGTATATTATCTATTTGCTGTTGTAAATCTGGTATTAAAGGTAACATATTAGTTGCTGCCATTATCACCACCTACCTTGTCTATAGCTATCAGTTCTTGGTTACTCTGTGTAAACTCACATATAAGTTTATCCCCTATTTTTATTCCTTCATGTAAGGCTGTGCCTGTTCCTGTATAAGTACCTCTGTCAGTTGTTACGCTAACAGTTACAGGGAGTTTATATTCTTTTAAAGCATTGCCTATAATTATTTTTTGCTTTTCATTATCTTCACTAAAAAAAGCCTGCCCATCAAGCACGCTTACCTTTATTGGATTTATTTGTACTACCGTTGCTATTTTATGCCCGAGCATTTGTGGATTATTTCTATTTTTAATTTCCATAGCTCCTTTTTCAGCCCAACGTGCATCATAATTCATTAAATCACCTCTAAATTACCCTTATTGCAGCATTGCACACACTCGAATAACTTCCACTAAATGTACTAATTTTAACCACATCTCCTGTATGCGGAGCATGAATGAATTGGTCATTTCCAATATAAATACCGCAATGGCCAGTATTATAGAAAAATAGGACATCACCCGGTTGTATGTTGCTTATGCTTATCCTTGTGCCTTGATTTATCATGTCATAGGTATAAGCAGTTAAATTTATGCCAAAATGTGAAAACACATAGCTTACAAAACTACTACAGTCGAATGAATTAGGAGGATTGCCGCCGCCATGTTCGTACGGCCTGCCTAAGAATTGCTTTGCGTAGCTAATAATTTCATCTGCTTTACTATTACCATTAGAAGCTTTAATACTGCTACCTGTAGGTGTTTTATAAACTGTGTTGTCCTCAAAACTTGCACCAGAAAAATCTATTGTAACTTGCACTTTATGTGTGCCTCCTTTTAAAGTATGCTGAGCATTTTTTATCTTATAATATCCTTTTACTCCATATTTACTTATATCCAAAGGCATTTGTCTGTTTGCCCTTATATTTTCGCCATTTACTACATCAAGCAATGTTACTGTAACCTCTCTGTTGGTTGCATCAAAATTATTTAGATAATTCTGTCCTGTTGTTCTTGCCTGAGCTTCATTTTGCCCTTCAACTTGAAGTATTTTACTCATACGCCCAAATATCTCTATGTTTTTATCATCCCTTAATGTAGCTAATATAGTTGGTGCTGTTGTACTTTCTGTACTTTCAGAACTAGAGCCTGTTGAACTATTAGATACTATTACGTAGTTACACATATTCTCCATGTTTCTGGTTACTGTGTAATCATTGCCCATAATATATTTACAACTATCCAGCTTCTTTATGTTAGAAATTTTATCAATCCACATTACAGTACCACGCATTTCAAGGAAAATGTCTTCCCCTGTCTCTGCCTTGCACTGTTCTAAAATGTCTTTGATTATATCTATATAGGTTTTGCCCCAATATAGCTTGGATATTTTAGTATTTAAAGTCATACAAGCACCACCTACATTATTATCTTCTAATATTCTATAAATACAGCTTTTAGCATCCTCTCCATTAAATTGATACACTTTTATTTGGTCTTTATTTAGGTAAAAACTGTAGTCCTGTGCTGTGTAATTGCAACTATTCTTTTTTTGCGGTTTCTGTGTAACTACTCCTGCAATTATTGTTTTATCACCTTTTTTTAATATAATATGGCTCCTACCCTCTGCAAAATCTAATATGCTGTCAAAAGTAAGAGTTTGTGCTATAGTGTCCTTATCATCTGTCCAAGCCCAATTACTGCAGTATTTTGTTACGTCTATATAATCTTTATAGCTATGTCCAACTAGATAATTCGTAAAAAATCCCCATCCATTAGACATTACATCACCTTCACTTAAATACACTCTTTATAACGTTTGTTAAATTATTTAAAGCATCATTTATAGGCTTTTTAACTGGATCAATAAATATTTCTTCTGGACTTATATACTCCTTAAATTCTGTTTTATACTTTATATCCTTATTTTGCCTTGGGTACCAACTCATATTTTCTACACTTACAAGCCAATTCAATATTTCAGAACCATCATTTCTAGTTTGAACACACCTTATTGGCTTTTTATCTATCATAGCTTGACTCCACAAGTTTATTATCAAATAAGGATTAATTTGGCTTTTACAAAAACTCTGTGTACATTTTCCTGCATACTCAGGCATCCATGAATCAATAGTAAAAGTTGCTAGCCCTACATTCCCAAGAATGTTATATGTTTGTCCATCCCCCTCAAATTCTTCATTCTTAGATGATTTACTCAGTTCTGGCATATTCTCCGGAATGATAGGAAGCTTATACACTTGTGACCTGTCTAAACTACTAAAAAATATATCCATAAGCACACCTCCTACATATTAGCTAATGCTGTTCTGAACTTAGTAGTAATATAACTACCTGCTTCTTCAAAAAATTCTTCATTTCCAATATTACCTTTAAAGTAAAAGTTATTTGTCATTTTTATAGATTTACCACCTAGCAAACCTTTTGTTTCTTGTGCTGTATAAACATGTTCTCCACCATGCAAGTTTCTAAATTGTTTGCCTGTAACAAGTTCCGCCCCATCCTCTGCTAGTTCTGCTATGCCTTTGTTAGCACTATTTGTACCAGTTGCATATCCATTATACCTGCCGCCACTTGTAAATAATGGGGTATTGTATACACTGCCATACCTAGACTTTATATATCTTATTGCTGCCGCTGCATTTGCTACAGGGTTTGTTATATCTCCAATGCCCGCTGTAAACTCTCTAAAAGTGGAAGGCAACATCTGTAAAAGCCCTGTTGCATATTCATTTCCTACAGGGACACTGTTAACTAAAGAAGCATCTCCACTTCCTAGTGTTCCGGGATCTCCAGATTCATAGCTTACTAGCTTAAGTAATCCAGGTAACCAATCCATAGATGTTCCTGTTGCAGCCAATGCAGCAGCTAACCATTCACTTACATTGCCACTAACGCTTCCACTACCAAGAAAACTTAATCCATTTTGCATTACACCTTGAAGCATACCGCCTAATCCTTTTAGGTCTCCAGTATTAATAAAATTAGATACTATACCACTTAATGCCCCACCTAAAGTTCCATTTGCTAAACTTGCTATATCTCCAAATACTTTCTTAACTACATCTCCAACATTGCTACTCTTAAGAGCATTAACAAAACCTTTTATGAAGTTTATGCCTATACCAAAAGTGGCTCTAGCAGGGGAATGTATTCCAAAGATATCTTTAACACCTTGTAATATTTTAGTAGCTAGGTTTTGCGCTGTAGTAACTGCATTGCTTTCCTGACTTGCTATGCCTGCACTTAGTTCTTGTACCGCATTGACACCTAGAGTATTACTTGAAGTTACAAAACCGTTTATGGGCACTGTCATTCCTGTTGTCATATCTGTTACACCCTTTACAATGTTAGGAGTTGTTGCAACTACACCTTGGTTCATTCCGTTAATAAAATCAGGCATCCAAGTTTCATAAGGTTTCAAGGGTCCTTCATCTGGTGTACTAAAATGAAGTATTTTCCTAATTGTATCTGCTATACTTTCAGCACCTTTTTTAACATCTGCTATTTTGTTTTTAATTCCTTGTATAAATCCGTCTATCATATCTTTAGCCCATGTTAAAGCCTTACCGGGTAAGCTTGTAAAGAAATTAATGAATCCAGTAAATGCGTTAGATATCCATGTTCCTATTCCTGCTACTGTGTTAGAAACTCCAGTTTTAAAAGAAGTAAACATACTTACTGCTGCCTGATATAACCTACTTGGCAGTGTTGCGAACCAGTTAACCACAGCATTAAAAGTGTTTACTATCCAAGTGCCAATACCAGTAAATATTGATACTACACCTAATTTAAGCGCATTCCATCCAGCAATAGCACCATTTTTTATACCACTCCACAATCCAGTAAAAAAGCTCCCTAGTCCATTCCAAATTGTTTTTGTAACCGTTACTGCCCCACCCCATATGCTTATTAATAATCCACCTATAGCACTTAAACTGCCACTGAATATTTGTTTAATTCCACCCCATATAGTCCTAAGCCCATTTGCAAGATTATTAAATATGCCTTTTGTATCAGAGCCTAATTTATTCCAATTACCCGTTACTAAATCCAATATTAAAAGCACCGGACCTAGTACAATACTTTTTATAACAGTCCATGCCCCTTGAATTACATTCTTAATACCTGTAAATATAGTTGATATTCCACTTTTCATAGAATTCCACGTATTTAAAACTCCTTGAACTATAGGCATTACTACTGCCGTAATTACTGTTTTTATTCCACCCCACACTGTCACTATTACATTTTTTATAGCATTAAATGCTGTTATAGTACCATTTTTTATAGTATTCCATGCGCTGATTACTCCTAAACCAAGAGTATTTGCTCCAGATTTAACAGTGTCACATATACCACCAAATATATTTTTAACGCCATTTACAAATCCAGTGAAGCCTTGGGATATTCCTGCCCACAATCCAGCAAAAAATGTTTTTAATTGTGACCAATGTGTAATTACTTCATACGCTAGTGCTGCAAATAAAGCTACTCCTGCAACTATCCCTAAAATCATAGGATTAAATGTGAATATAGAAGAAAGGGCGCCTTTAATGCCAACCAATATACTTGGTGCTGTCCTTAATTCCATATATGCTCTTCCAAATCGGCTTACCATACTTGTTGCGCCTGTTACTAATTCAGTACCTTTTTTAAAATCATCAAAAAGTTTAAGCCCTGTTGATATTGTCCTTATCGTTATAAGTGAAGTCCCCAATCCAACTAAGGAAACTTTTAATAATTCAATATGATTTGTTGTAAAACTAACCATATCTCGAATTCCGTATATTATGCTATTTACAATATATTTTATATCGTTTAATGATTTTGTATCTATGCCACTGAAAAGATTTTTCAAACCTGTTGCTTGTGCTAGTCCTTTAATACTATTAACTAAGCTCTGCACTGGAGTTTTAGCACTATTAGCAATGCTTATTATCGTATTACCTATGCCACTAAAAATACTTCCAATTGATTTTAATCCACCATTATTGAACATTAATAAAAGATTATTTAAATATGGAAGAAAACCTGTCGCAATACTAGCTCCTGCCTGTTCTATATTTGCTTTAGCAATTCTCATTTGGTTAGCGAAAGTTTGTTGTGTTTTAGCAAAATCTCCATGTTTATCGGCCGTAACACTCATTAAATAGTTATATCTTAATGTTGTTTGTTCAGCTTGGTTCATGCTTTCATAGCTCTTAGTGATGCCCTCTTTTAATGCATAAGCCTTCAAGCTAGCAACATCCATATTTATGCCAATTTCCTTCAAAGGTTCCGTCT
This sequence comes from Clostridium sp., assembly GCA_036820645.1. Lineage (GTDB taxonomy): Bacteria > Bacillota > Clostridia > Clostridiales > Clostridiaceae > Clostridium_B. Next base: position 30,433 of record DAISLB010000010.1, on the reverse strand, counting down.
CACCTGAAATTCCTGACCTAATTTTTTCAAATGCTATTTCCGGATCAAGATTATCAAATGATGCCATATCTCCAGCAAGTCCGACTAGATTTTCACTCATTTTTGTAAGTGCATCTCCAGTTATTCCAGAACTTTTCATCATAGCGCCTAAATACCCAGTAAATTGCTTTGCTTGCAATTGATTTAATCCAAAAGCGTTTAGGGCAGTTTTACTCCAATTATTTATTTGCGTTGCGCCACTTCCAAAAGTCTGGTCTACTACATTCTGGACTTCAACAAGATTACTAGCGAGTTCAACTGATTGTTTTGTAAACTCAGCAACTCCGAGTCCTGCTACTACTCCAGCTACCTTTGTCTTAATATTCCCAAAATTATTAGAAACATTGTCTTTCAATTTCGTAATTTCATTTTGAGTATGCTGTATTTGCCTCTGGAATTCCTTAGTATTGCTAACTGTTTCTCGTAATGTAGGGCTAAATAGATCTTTTAAATTTAGTATAGTTGCTATTGTCCTTGACATTTTTACCTCCTTTCTTTTTTATTGCAAAAGAAAAAGCCTAAGTAATTACACTTAAGCTTTTAACAAATATTTATTGATTTGGATATAAAATTTTATAATTTTCTGGTGATATTTTAGACTTTATGTTTGCATTTAAGCCCGTCCTATAGCTTCCTTCTAGTAAAATTAATTGTTCTGGTGTTATGCTTTCAAAGTCTTTTACTTTTTGTATTTCACTCTGGTCAAATGTCAATTCCATTCCTAAATCCGTTGTGCTATTACCGTACTTATCTGTAAAAGGTGCCATAGATTTTATATGAATTACTTTAAATTTTTTAAACTCATCATTCTTATATACTTTATTTAATCCTAAAGCTGTAGAATTTAAAGTAACCGTTATAAAATTATTTTCACTTACAGTATCAGGCTGATATTGAATAGTTAAATCTTCACCATTCTCTATTAATTTACCTTTTTTAAAATTATCTGTAATTAAGGACTGCAAGGCACTCTGCTTCGCTGCTTTCTTTACTGTACTTGTGGATTGTTGCTTAGTTGAACTTGTCTTGTTGCTTGTTGGAGTACTGCTCGGCAAATTGCTAACCCCAACAGCAAATAATATAAATGCTACAATAAAACCTATCCAATTACGTTTTCTCTTTGAAGTGTCCTTCTTTATAGCTCCTATTATTAATAAAATAGTAAAAACTATAAATGCTATTAGTCCAATTAACATTATAAAACCCATTCAAAGTTCCCCCTTTTGTTATATATATACTTATAATAACAAAAATAGAGATAATATTCCACATATAAAGGTATTTAACTAAATATGTAGAATTATCTCTTAAAAGGAGATGATATTATGCTAAAAAATTCTGAAGAACTTGAATCTATGATGTGTAATATTCTTGTAAAAATTAATAAAGGGGAGAAAATTTCAAATATTATTCCAGAAACTAATAATGAAGATATTCTCTTTGCTTTACAATCATGTATTGACAAGAAATATACATTAGGAATAACTTTACAAATTTCAGCAGATAATATTCCTATGCCAAGTCAACAAGGTATTCCTAGATTGTCCGATAAGGGACTAAAATTTATAGAAGATTTTCATATGAATCTTAAAGATTTAACTAATATTCAAAAAAAATTTAACTTCTTATCAGATGAACTATTAAAATCAACAGAAAGAAATTTCAATGCTAATTTGTGTGATTTTAAAAAATTTTGTGCTTCTGAAAAAATATTGATAGATATACTTGAGCCAATATCAAAAATAATCTTAGAAAGTCCCGACAATAATAGTGAAAATTATATGCCTAAGAATCATAATGAATCACTTAAAGAATCATATGACGTTATTTTAAATAATAAAACAGATTATAATACTATATGGGTACATGCTAAATCTAATCATTTAGAGAATGATAATATTAGTGAACTATTTGAAATTGGCAAAAGCGAACTATTCAGCAGTTTTATTAAATATATTAATTTAAAACTATCAGAAAAAATTGATAATTTAGAAAAACCTATTGCAAATGTTGTACCTAATCAAATAAATTATACCATTCAAAATGCTTCTAACTCTATAATAGGCAATAGCCAAAATGCAACCATAAATAATGGACTTTCTTTTGATGAAATTACCAAAATTATTCAGTCTAAAAATATCGATTCATCTGATAAGGAACAATTAATTGAGCTTACTAAGTATGTTAAGAAGTTAGCTGAAAATAATACTCCTATGAATAAAGGATTGCTTTCTAAATTCAGTGATATTGTCTCCAAACATTCATGGGTTCCTAGCCTTATTGGTAGTGCATTAATTAAATACTTTATTGTTTAAATTATGATTTAGTAATACTATCTGGGATTTCTTCAAACATCAACTTATTTGAAAATTCTTGTAGTTTATCTAATGCATTAAGTAATTCTTTTGAGGGAAGGCTGCAAATATCTATTTTTACATTAACTTTTCCTCCTCCTAAAATTGCAGTCTTCTCAAAATTTTTGTTTATAATTTTGTCAGGTTTATTTTTATATTCACATACATTTGTAATCCTTGATAATGCAGATATTAACTCATTGCTTTGATTGTCCATATAGGTTCCTCCTTATTTTTCCTTTCCGTCGAACATTACTGAAAGGAATTCAGCTTTTTCCCTCCAGTAATTTTCCTTTACATTATTATAAAATATCTTTTCTATAGGAGACGCATTTAATAATTCTTTTTCATTTTTCCCTCTTGCAGTAAAGAAGGCCACAGTATTCCACCATCTGTCCTGCTCTATAAGTTTTTTATGTCTTCGTCAAGTTCCTGAGGGTTAACCGAACTATTATTCAATATTTCCTGAGCTATTCCTACTCTTTCGTCCCAGTTAAATATTACTTCCACAACATCCCAACAATCGCCTTCGATTTCACAAGCCTTTTGCAATTCCTTATCATGCAGTTTAGGGCAACAATTATATATAAGTGGTGTTACTGCTTCTGTAAAAGCTTCAAGGTCAACATTGCCATCTTCATCTGCGGTATTTGCTATTGCATTAATTACTTTTAATACAGCTTTATCGGAAGGCATTTTAACCTTTAATTTTCTGTCAGCTTCTTCACTGTAAACCTCAATAACCTTATTTTTTCTTTCATCTTTTCTCAGCTTTTTTGCTATTAGATCTTCTATACTAAATTCCTTTGCATTTTTCTTCTTTTCTTCTAGTTCTTTCTTTTTCTGCTCTAATTTTTGTTTTTTCTCTTCTAAAAGCTTTTTTCTATATTCTTTTTTGCTCATATACTAATTCCTCCTAATCTTCCATAGTTTCAAGCAAATCACATTTTCCAGCCTTGAAAGGGAATTCCTGCTCTATAATTTTCTTTGGTTCGCACTTGATGTCAATTTCGGTAAACACAATATCACTTACCGAATATCTCTCAGCCTTGCCTGTTGAAGGATCTTCTAATGCAATTATTACCTTTGCATCATCTGGAACTCCTGTAGTAATACATTTAAATACGTTCTTCATCATTTCTGCACTGACATCATCCGCCCATTTATTTAACTTAAGTGTACCAGAAACTGAATAACCCAATATTGCTGTACCTGTTTCCATTTCTCCACATGTATTAATATCATCTGTCTTCGCAGTCAATTTTAATTCCATACTTGTTACATTGGAAATTAAATTTCCATTGTACCATGTCTTGCCGTTAGTGCCGTTCATATATTTAGCTTTTGCCATCTGTATTGCTCCTTTCTTTTAGTTTTTAGGCAATAAAAAAGGGACACGATAACTTGTCCTCCTAGTTCATTACATTTGTAAACGCAAGGTCTGTCATTGCCTCAGCTATTTCTATATTCCCTTTTATAAATACATTTCTGCCAAACTTTCGCTGCTTTACCTCACTATCTTTCATATCCTGTGCATCAATACCCTGACTAACTAAATACTGTCTCATAGCATCTACATCCTGCTGTACTGTGTTTTTAAAATCAGACGATAATATCTCCTGCCCTGCTAAGTCTGCAAAATAATCTTTTATGGCACTTACAAATATCTCCCTATTGTTGTTGGTATTTTTATATTTCCCAATGTAATAGTTTTTGAAGGTATTAGTTATATCATCCCTGATTATGTCCATGGCTTCACTTACTTCTATAAGCTTCATATCTTCAATTTCATCAGTTGCTAAAGTGGTTTTACTGTTTATGCCAAATACAATTCTTACTGTTCCACTATCGTTAAGCAGAACTAATTGCCCTGAATTTATGGCTGCGTCTAAATCTGTTGGTTCTAATACAGATTCCAAGTTCTCCATAACAATATAAGTTGCTCCCTCGTCCGTATCTCGTCCTGCTATATATCCTAAAAGACTAGGTATATACTGCCATCCATCTACTTCGCCCCTCGTACTATCCGAAAATGTTACTTTAGTATTTGTAAAGTTTAGTACCTCTCTGCTGTCTGGTGGAGTAGTAGGGTTCCACACTATCGCCTTGAAGGATTTTTTAGCTTCTTCCTGGGTTTTTATCCATACTACTAATGCTGCCTGATCTGCTGGGGTAGTACTAAATATTCCAACATATCCAGCTTCCAAGCCACCAACTATTGCAAGTGCATCTGCAATAACACCATCTGTTTCATCCATTCTCACAACGGTACATTGTCTTATATTAGATACAAAGCAATCTTTTATGGCTTGGAAATTAGCTGCTGTATAATTCGCGCTGTCTGTTACATCCGTAAGTCTTGTATATACTTTCTTCGTAAATGTCTTAACAGTATCGTCTTTTATAATCAAAATGACGTTCTTATTGGCATTTCTAGCATTAAAGCTAGTGGCCAAAGTTTTAAAAACGACATCTATATTAGGCTTATGAAGTGTCATTTAATCATATCCTTTCTATAAATTTAAATTTAGTTCTTCCATGTAATCATAATCTGCATCAGGGTCACTTTCATTCATGTAATTCACGTAGAAGAGAGCCTGTAAAACACCATCTGTAATGTTGTAGTCAATTCCATCTTCATCAAGATTTATATAAGTATTGTCTGAGCCATCTTGAATCATAAAGCCATCTGAAAATAGTTCATCTAGTGAGTCTTGCATTTCCAGTAATTCGACTTGGCAGTTATGTTCATTTGAAGGAAAATAATAAATCCTTATTCCTACTTTTTTATTAGTAATTCTGTCATTCTGTTGGCCGGATTTATTACTATCTGTGGTAACAAAAAAAGAAGGCCTTGAAAAACCTTCTTGTATATCTGTACTTTGCCTATCTATATTTGGAAATTTTGATTTTAGTATTAGATTTACTGTTTTAACTATAATTTTTAATTTCATATGATCACCTACAAGCCTTTTTCCTTTAGCATTGTGTCAATAAAGTCCTCACAATTTCCATAGTATTTACCCATGAAATCTTGATATGCTTTTTCAAATGGATGAAAGCCTGGTACAAATCCTTTGCCCACACTTCTACCGCCTTTAGCTGTTTGTAAATGTCCATATTCCAGTAAATGAGCATGAGGTGAACCATTATAAGCTCTGCAACTTAAAGTTCCTTGATACTCATATACTTTTCCACTGCTAAAGCCTTTATAGTAATTTCCTGTCTCTTCTAAAATTCCAACTTCTTTAGCTTTATTTTTAGTAGCTGTTTTTAGCTGATTTGCGTTCTTTTTTATGAATTTTGATGTTTCTTTTGGCAGTTCTTTTTCAGCTAATGCAAGCAAGTCCTTTGTAAAATCATCTAATTCATGTATATCGAAACCATCTGCCATAATATCACCTTATTCCATTTTTACTTTAAGCATAATTTCCCAAAAGTCATCATATTTATAATCTGGTTGAAAATATTGAATATCATATCTCAGACCATCTTTGTCCATAAAATACATATCTGAAGTAGGTTTTAAGCTTAATTTTCTGCATCTCATTCGGTGTGTAGTTTCTGAATATTGAGTATTAGCCACTGTATTTTTTATACTGCCAGATAATCCTGCAGGAATTATATTACATCTTAAAGTTTTTGTTTTTGCATACACATTTTTAGTTGTTCCAAGTTCTTCATCATCAACTTTTATTTTCTCATATACATCTAATCTATTTGTTAAACTTGCATCATCCATAAAATCACCTTTAAAACAAATATTCTTACATTATGTCTGTGTGTCTTGCAGCTTATACGCTTCTAATTGTGCGTATAAATTTAAAAGTGCGGGACTAATTTTCCCTGCATTGGTTCTATTTTTATATAAATCGCCTATAATAAACTTTTGTAAGGTTTTATACAGCTCTTTAGCATTGGCATCACTTTCTACGTCACTAAATTCTACTCCTGTAGACTGTTTTATCAGTAATTCACTAGTAGAAATTAATGAATTTAAATTATTGTCATCATCATCATAATCTATGCTTAACCATAATTTTAATTCTGGTAATTCTGTACTCATAAAATCACCTTATATTAGTAAATAAGCATCTACTATTTTACCACTAAGGGAGCTATTAAGCTTTATAGTGTTGTTTTCTAATACCGTAAAGCTTGTAGTTAATGTAGGTGCTGTAGCTTCCTTTGTATTATCTAAGAAAGCCATAAGTATAGTATTATGTGCTAGTTTAAATGGTAATCCGAGCTTTTCTCCAAAACCTACACTTACAGTATTTCCATCTGCAGTTTGAATAGGCAAATCTATTTCAGTTATAGTTCTAAAAGCTTTATTTCCTTCTACTGCTGTAGTCCCATTTAAAGCTAATGTTTCACTGATGCTATCGCCATTATAATTAGTTCCTTTAATAACTACATTTCCTGCTATTCCTGCCACATTACCTATAACTTTTATGTTCCTTGGTACTGCTGGATTAGTAATATTAGCTGTAATAGTTTGTACTGCTGTAGTTAATGCTGTTGCTGCCAATATAGCTGTATTACTTGCTACCACTGCATCTGTTGCACTAATTTGAAAATGTGCTATAAATGCTCTATCTATTTCCAAACTATCTACATCTGTTTTTAGGTTTGGCCTTGTTTTTTTTTCAAATCCTATAATCATCTAATCATCCTTTCCATAAAAATAAGGCAAGTTTTATCCTACCTTATTTTTTCTTTATTCTTAAGAAACCGTTGTATGAAACAACATTTCCACCAACAAATACTGAAGATCTATTTGCAATCATACCTTGTTTAAATTTATAATCTGTAGACCTCTGCACATCCATCTGTGAGAATATAGTTAACAAATAATTTGTAAGTGGTCCATATGCCATACAATATTGTCCAGAAGTCGCACCGTTTGATATAGCATTACAAGCACTATTAATTATAAATGGTATTGTATCGATAGTTCCTGTGTTTCCATTATTAACAATTGTGTATATTTTTTTCCCGTTAGCATCTCTTAATTTAGAGAATGCTTTTAAATCTCTCTTATTTAATATCAATGTTGATGCAGCCTCGACATCTTCGTCTCCACCAAATCCGTAAATGATATCATCTAATGTATCCTCGTTAATTTCATCTATAGATATATCAGTAGTACTGTCTATTGCGGTAGCATTTGAAGAAAATATTCCAATAAGATGTCCAGCTGTCCCATCACCTACAAGTATTTCTCTTGAAATTTTCTTTCTTGAAGCTATGGTAACACCATTTACTACCTCTGCATCATAATCGGCTGCTGACAATTTTAAAAGTTCCTCTGTATCCTCTGCGTAAGAAGTAACTTTTGTCTTATTAATATCTGCATATCCGAATGTAGGTTCAGTAGTATTATAATCATTCCCCTCATCTGTATAGTCTGCTGTCCCATAGCCTTTGACATAACCTTTCTTATAAGATTCTCCACCAATAAGAGGTTTAGTTGTAACTCTATCAATAAGGCTTGAGACTTGGTTGAACGCTTTACTTAAGGTTGTATCAGTGTATTGTGCAAGTAAAACATTTGAAGCTATTGTTACACTTCTACCTTCCATAAGCTGCTTGCCTCTTTTTTCTGATTCTTCCTTTAATTTTATGCTTCTATCTTCTTTGCCTTGTGCTCCAGCAGTGCCATTTCCAACGCCATATGTTCCTAAAGGATTAAAATTTCCCTCTGGTGTTCCTGCGCCTCTATCCTCTGGCTGTCCCTCTGGTTCTTTTCCTTCTGGCTTTCCACCATCTGGAGTTCCTCCTTCTGGTGGCATACCTGCAATATTATCGTTATCTCTTTTTTCTGCTGCTTCTATTTCTGCAAGCATATCTCTATATTCTTTTATTTCTCCATCTACAGTTGCGATATCTTTATTGTACTGATTGAATAAGCTTCTTAATTCTGTTGAGTCCTTAGCATTTTCAACGTCTTTTGCATATTCCACTTTCCTTTGTGCTTTCATGTCTTCTTTGGCTTTTATAAGCTTTAATAATTTATCTTTCATCTGATCATGCCCTTTCTTATTTTAAATCTGCTAAAATTTCATATTTCAATTTTTCAAATTCAAGTTCTTCCTGCCGCTGCCTTTTTTCTTTATTGTCTATTTGGCATTTTTTATTTGTCTTTTCCTCCTGCTGTTCAGAACTATCCAGTCCTTTGTTGGAATTATCCAATTCCTTGGCTTGAGACCTAGCATTTTCCAATGCCTGTTTAGCACTATCCAGTGTAAACTTGTCTCTTGCATTTATATCAGTTCCAGCATAAGCTGGGAAACTAACTACACTAACCTCTTGGACTTTAGATATTGCCCTTATATGTCGAGTTGGCATATCTGTATCAAGTCCCTCCCACTCTTCATCTCCTACCCAAAAAATAAAAGACATACCATTCATGTCTCCTCTGGATATTGCACTGTATAAACTTTTTGCATCTGCGTTATTAACAACATCAAGACTAGCTTTTGCCGCAAGACCTGCATCATCTACGCTAAGCTGTAAAGTAGAATTTGCATTATTGTTTCTACTTCTCGCTAATGGAATTTTATCTAAATCATGATTTACGCTAAGCAGAACGTCTGTAAAATCTGTATTGTCAAAGGCTCCACGTTCTATTACTTCATTAAACCATCCAGCAATATTTGCAACTTGATTATAAACTGCAGCATGGCCTTCGACTGTGTTTCCGTCTGTCATAGCTCTTAAGTCCGCCGAAACAAAATTTCTTTTTTCTTTTGTACCCTTATGTGGCAAATTTCTTTTAGCCATTGATATTACCTCCTATTCGTCCTTATTTATAGTATCATCTACAATGTCAGTTCCATCATCAAGTATTTGTTCTGCTTCATCTTTTCCTATGCCAAGTGTAGACGTCATTATAGTAATGGCTGAATTCTTAGTTATTGCACCAGATTTGTAAGATTGTATTATACTTAATAAGCTTTGTATCTGTGCACCATTTAACTTTTGACCTGTTGTCTGTTCAACCGTATCTTGTAATTGTCCCTGCTGAGTATCGTCTGTATTATTAGTGCTTCCGGAACCCGCTTTTTTCATTTGGTAATCATTTATTAAATTCTTATCAACATAATTCAGACTTTGAGTATATCTTTCTCCACCTGGTATAGGTCCATATCCTAATAATTGAAGCTTTTGATTATCTGATAAAATTCCTTGTGCTCCTGCAATTTGCAATAGGTTTAACTTTGATTGTGTGCTTAGGTATTGCATATCTTTTTGATAGAACACTATCTCATTCCCTACTTGTAATTCTCTTGCAGTAAACATAGTCTTAGAAAATGCTTGTGCTGCTCTAACCAAAATAGGCTCTAATGTTTTTTCATAAAAGCTTTGATATTGATCGTCATTATAGTCACCTGTAAGTATTGGGATGCTTACGCCATACCAATTCAATATTTTATCTTGTATGAATTGCATCGTATCCTTGTCTATAAGTTTTGGATCTACTGTTAGAGGTACATAGTCCTCTTTAAAATCCATAGGGATTATACCACTTGTACCATCTAATAAATCTTTTTCAAAATTGTCTCTTTCGGCTTTCTTTTTGTCAGTATCCAACATTGTATTTATCTTTAATATTCCCCTTATTGTAAGGGTTGTTTTTACTGCTTTTGCTATCCCTTGCATCACAGTGTCATTTACCTGTAAGGTGTCAAGCAATGCTTGATTATCTGGCTGGCCATTTTCTCCACCACCCATAAAATCATTAACACTATATTTTTTCCTGATATGGATAATGTCTGAATAAGGTAATGTATAATGTTGTCCGTTTCTAAATGTAAATTTTACATAAAGTGTTCCTGTAGGATCTTGTAGGAATTCTACTCGTGTTGGATTTATAGGGTATAGAGCACTGTATATTCGTGAAGTATTTCCGTTTGGTGCTGTGTAAGTAGAATATACTGGATAAATGAATGTATTGTAATTCATAAGCAATAGCCATGTGAACTTTTCAATAAACTCACTTGTGGTCATTAACTCATTTGGGGCAAATTTAAATAACGCATTGATAGTACTATTTGGCACCTGCTGTACACCAGAAGTTCCAGTGAATATATGTCGTGGCTGTAGCTTTGACATCTCCTGTGCTATAGTGTCTATGCACATTTGAACTATATCTGAAGCATATATATTTTGGCCAAACTGACTAAATAGTGGTAATGTACCATTTAACATTTTAGCGTACTGCATATTTCTATCATCTTGGTCATTACTCATTAAACTTTGTAGTAGCATTTATTCACCTTCTTCCAGTCATAATTGCCATTTTCTTTGCAAATAAAAAAGCATAGCCCAAACATGCTATACCTATTGTTATAAATCCTAATGGATAATATATTTTAGATATTCCATATGAAATAAATCCAGCTCCTATTATAAGTAAAATATCATCTAAGAATTTCAAAACAAATTCATTTACCTTTCTCTTAATTTTATCTTTTAGTTTAATCTTTTCTTTCACATCACCACCACCTAATTATTATTTACAAGGTCAAGGAATATTGGTCTGTTATCCATATATACCCTATAACAAATTCCCATTGTTACGGCACCATCAATCTTTTTATCCTTCTCGCCCTCTGGCTTTACAATTAATATTTCTCTATTTTTATTTAAATCAACTGATGCATTACCTAAACAAAATTTGTCTATAGGATTATTACTATAGACTACATACTTTGCTTTAAAATCACGTTCAAGCATTTTATATGGTTCAGATAGTGTACCATGATCTTGTTTTACTTTTGTTGTATCAAACCCAAGTTCATTTAAATCCTGTATAAAGTATGTTGCTGACCATCTATCGTAGCCTATATTAAAAAATCTTATTCCATAGTTTTTCCATAAATCATAATACCATTTTGAAACAAGTCGGAAATCATTTTCTGCCCCAGGTGAAATAGTTATAAATCCATCATCTATCCATTTTTTATATTTTTCTAATTCAGCGCCTTTGAGAAAGCTTAATTTAGCCTCTGGAATAAAATATTGTTGATAAAAGTACTTTTTAGGATCATCTTTCCTCATTAATAATGCTCTTGCACTACATAAGTCACCTACCCTTGATAAGTCTGATCCTCCTATTGCAAAACCGCCTTGAAATTCAGATATATCAAAAGTCTCTACGTTTTCGTAATCCTCAGGCATTAGCCATGCTTCAGAATTGTTTTGCTTAATATTAAAATCCTTGGCTAATGTAAAGGCTCTGTCAGATTTACTTTGCTGTGCTTTTCTTATTTGATCTTCAAGATATGCAAATTTCTTCACAATTCCTAAACTTGGATTTGATTTATACCAAGATTCTCTATCTTGCCATATTTCAGCCTCACTGTCTTGTGTATACAACCATATCAATAATGTTGGATCTTCAAGCTCTTTGTCTAAAACCTTTCTTGCATATTTAAGTTCACCATCCAAAAATCCATTATTCACAAACCCTTCTGTCGTAATCAAAAACAATATTGGCTCATCCTTTGTAGATTGAGATTGTTCAATAGGTTTTACTGCTGTATTGTCTTTCATTTCATGTACTTCATCTACTACACCAACGTCAATATTTCTGCCTTCTTTTTTTTGCGTTTTTTCTGACATCTTTTTTATAGTTGATTTATTTCTAAGATTGAATATTCCCTTATTATTTTTATGGCTTCTTTTAGCAAGTGCTTTTGACCATTCCCTCATGTTTGCAATTTCGTCAAAAATTATTCCTGCTTGTGCATCATCATTGCTTGAGCATACTATATCATTTCCACCAGTGCCACAAAAAAACTCAGCCAATGAAATAGCTGCACATAGTGTTGACTTACCATTTTTTCTAGCTATTAATAATATAGCTTTTTTAAATCTTCTTAACTTTGTTTCAGCCCATTTAAAAGAATAAAAGCTTTCAATAAAAGCTTTTTCCCACAGGTCTAATTTAAAAGGTTTCCCAAAGAAAGGCGACTTTGTATGTTTGCAAAACTTTTCAATGAAGCTTATTCTAAACTCTGCGCTATGATTATCAAAAATATATATTGGGTTATCGAGATCTTCAATTAAATTTTTCAACTGCTGTATTAGCTCATGGCCTACAATAATTTCTCCTGATTTTATTTTGCTATAATATTCAAGTAGATAGGAATGTTTGCTATTTATAGTACAGTCATTTAAGTTATACATTTATATCAGCCCTAATCCAACAATGACTTAAAAAAACAAAACATATCATTGTCTTTTATTCTCAATTCTTCTTTTGTATGTTCTCTATATGACCATGGCTTATAATTTTCTAATCCGGTGTAACAATATGCCATAAATGCTTGAGCAAAATATTCTGCTAAATCTGAATTGGCATAGCAATCTAAACCCTTATCGTTTTGCCATCCAGTATAGATTTTAGATTCTATATGTGATAAGTAATTATTTTTACCAAGTTTATTTCCTAATGCATGATCTAATGCATGTCCAATTTCATGTATAATTCCTGAAAAATCTTTTTCGTTTTTTTCTTCTTCAAAATCATGTTGGTGTATAAATATAGCTTTATATTTTAGTCCATAACATGCTGTATCATCCCAAAGCCTACCATCATCTGATATATCATTTTTATTACAAAGTCCAATACGTGAAGGTTTAAAGTCTTTATCAAAACAATATATTTTTATGCCAAAATCATTTACTACCTTTAAGGCTTTCTTAGGTACTCTCTGTAATTCATGTAATACTTGGTTAGCTGTTTTAATTTGAGCTACTCTTTCAAATCTCATTTAATCACTTCCATTTTGCTCTTTTATCCAGTCGTCAAACCCATCATCTTCCTCAATAATATTTTTAGACAATACGGAATTTAAGGATTTTATTACAGTGGCATAAGTATTTACATTCTTTAAATATTGATCTGCAGCAAGAACTTTCTTTTGTAATGTTCTATCTTTAGGATTTATTTTAATCATTCCTGTGGCTTTAAGAGTTTCTTTTAATGTATAATTCTCTGCTTTTAAAAATGCAGCGTCTAATATTAACCCCTCAACTAATTTGCGCTTTGATTCTTCAACGTCTGCAAATATATCATTTAGCTTTTTTAACTCATTATTATATATTTCTTGTTTATTCAAATGCTCACCTTCTCAAATATCTTGAGTATTTTCTAAGATTATTTTGTATGCACGAATTTGTTTTCAGATTTTCAAATTTATTCGAACTAATTTTCAAATTTTGGGGCGTGCGTTGAAATTGTGATTGTGGGTGCGGTCTTTGCGAGGGCGTCCGTTTTTCCAAATGGGGGGTGTCTGTCTATGTTGTATATCTATCGAACCATTTGTCAATATAACCTAACCACTCAGCTTTTCTGTATTGCCTACCCATTAAGTCTTTTTCTAGCCTTCTCTTACATTCTTCTTTACTAACCTGTACAAAGATTGGTGTTGCTCCTAGTTCCTTTATGATGTGTTCTCTCTTATACTTATCTTCATATCCTCCTATGATCCATGCGCTATTCCATTTGCCATACCTTGTCTTGATGTTATCCAGTAGTAGGTTATGGATAGCGAACACATTGCCAAGTAGTCCATTAGGCTTATCATACATTGGCATTAATGATATGGCTTTATATATCTCATCCATATCAACTACTAAGTCACCACGCTGCATCCTTTGCTTAACATATGTCTTCTTGCCACTTAGAGGTGGTCCATATACTAAGTACACATTATGTTCTATTATATTGCCCCACCTATGATGCATCTTATTGTGACATCCACTGTGTACTATCGTGATGTTATTTGGATTAAGAGACACCATTACATCATCTACATTCTCTATAGTAAGCTCTTTCTTATGATGTAGTATTGCATCTGTTACATTGGTTATAGGTTTATGGCAATACTCACATACAAGTCCACGTTCTGCTATGATTACTTGTCTAAAGTTTATCCATGTCTGGCTATTATAAAAGGCTTTTAGCTTTGCATCCCTTGCCATTACTTCTTCTCCCCTTTAATTCTTCTAACCAATATGCGAGTTGTAAATGTTCATTTGCACATGGAGTTTTATCCTCTGTACTGCAACTACTTTCTTTTTTAGCATCTTCATAGCAATGTTGTATTGCTTCATCCAGTGTCATAGTCTTACCTCCTACCAATATTTTTTATCATCTATATCTTTCTGGTGTTCAAGTTTTTCCTTCTCAAGCTCCATCTTCTTGCTGTCAAATTCTTTCTTATGCTTACTCTCTGGATTCCATCCAAAGTAATCAGTTAACCATTGTATAGCTTTCTGCTTATCCTCTAACTTTACGCTTGTACCTTGTCTACTTGTCTTTATCTCAGATATTATTTCACCGTCAACCTCATAATCTTCCTTAAGCTGTATGGTATTTATTATCTTTGTAAGTACCTCTTTCTTGCCAGTTACAGGGTTTTCCATAACTACTGGCTCGCCTTTATTCATAATAGGTATTCTTCTTTGGCCAAAGCTTACATAGTCCTTTATATCTCCAAAGGCTATTCTCATATTTAAATCTACTAAATCCTCTATTTCTAAATTAATAGCTTGTCTTTTAAGCTCCTTTAAATAATCTATATATGCTTTTACCTTAGGATTTCTTAATAAGTTTGAGCTTTCTACAAATGCACTATTAGATGAATATCCTGCTTTAATTGCTGCCTTATATGCAATAGGTGTTCTTACATATATTTCAGCAAATAGCCTTTGCCTTTCAGTAAGTTCATACTCTTCTAATGCTTCATTATTTTTCTGTTGTATTGGTTCTTCCTTTTTAGGTGGTGCATTACTTTTTTGTATGCGTTCTTTTTTCTTCTTTGTGTATGCTTTTTTCTCTGTTGTATGCACACCATTTCTGCACCATTTGTACCTTTGTTTCCATGACTTAACAGTGTTTATAGATACACTATATTTACTGGCTATGTCTTTATACTTTGCCCCATTTATGTAATCTTTTTCAGCTTTTTTTATTTTGTCTGTCATACTTACATTGTCACCACCTGCCTACTCATTATTTAATATTGACTTATATGTCTTATCTATTTCATCTCTTTTTCTAGCAATATTATATTACCCTATCTAATATTGCCTTGGTGGTTTGCCTGGATTTGGTTCATCTGTTGCAGGTACAGCAAACCCAACGCAAGATGTGTTCATAATCTTGTTATAGCCAGAACAAATCTTATTTACAAAGTTCTTAGTATCTTCACTTAATACTCCATCCTTATTTAATATTCCATCTCTCTTATCTAATTCTTTTCTCAATTCCTCTGTATCATATTCCTTTAATCCTTTATCTCTTATAAGCTTTGCATCACCTGTTATCTTAACTTTATCTGGCATTAGTTTTAATTCTACAGTTGGCAACTCTGGTGCAGTCTTACTTACTTTAATTGCTGTTACTCTATTAGATATATCAACACCGTCTACAACTATCTTGTTATCCTTTGGATGCATACCTAAATGTATCTCTATCATATAGATTCCTCCTATCATTCATGTTTTAATCCATAATATAAGTCAATTAAAGCTACAATAATGACTAATAATATAAATGCTATATGTGGTGAATGGACTATAATATCATTCACTGCACTATCAAATAATACTCCTGATAAAAACATACAAAGCTTTCCTGCGGTCATTAATTTTCTTTTATTTCCACCATCTTTAACAATTCTAGTTGAAAGCGGTACTGGCGGTTCATGTGGAGTATAACTCATATTTATCTCTCCCAACATTTTAAGCAAAATAAAAAAGCGTACCACTACAAGGTTTTATCCTCATAATGGTACGCTTAATAGGTACGCTAATCTATTTATTTACTTTTGGCTTTTCTTTTATGTAGAATTCATTCATGGTCTTACACTTAGGACACTTCTTTCTTATATGTGCCTGTCCTTCTACTTCCATAAGTGTTCTACCACATATCTTGCATTTTAATGTTTGCATATTGTCTACCTCACCACATATTAAATTATCGTAAAAAGCTCTCAATATAAAGGCCAAATAGCAATGCTACTACGATAACAATAATTTCTGAAATGATATTTGTATACTTACCGAATTCATTTTTATTTGACCTAACAGGTATCATAATATCCTTATAAAAAATAAACATTAGTAACATAACTAATCCTAAAACTAATCCCACTTTACTTTTTCTTACAACTGTATACCCTATGCTCCAGTATTCCCCAAACAAAACACCACAAAAAATATATTTTGCAATAAAGTATGCTTTCGTACGAGTTGACGTTTTTGTATTAATTTGTTGGTGACATTTATTATCCAATAAAATCTCCCTCCCTATTTATTATCAACATATCCTAATTTTAGTATATAAAATAGAAAGGTTAATTTCAAATTTTTTATTTGTCTTAGAAATTTCCTAAATAAAAAATAAGACCTATATAAATAGATCCTAATTAATTTCCTGCTGTGCTAATTCCATTAATCTTCTAGTACTTTCATATTCCTTATTGCTAAGACTTCTTTCACACCAATATATACAACTTTTACTATCTCTAAAATGGTATGCCTTTATAGCTTTGTATTGAAACGTCTGTGCCCAGCACTGCTTATTAAACAGTGAAGTAAATAATAGCACTATTGTAGATATCATTGCAAATACAAACATTGGAATAAAAATTACAGTAGCCAAAATGAGCAATCCAGTTATAATAATTTCTCTCCATATTATTTTAGGCAGCTTTATTTTATCTTCTTTATTATCTATAGGGCAATCTCTATATTTCCCGGCTAACTCTGTAATTCTATTGGTTGCTCTCTCAACTTTACTTTCTTTAGGTATAGATTTATGTTTATTATTGTTTCGCTTATAATTTGTATAGCTTACCCCCGTTCCTGGTATTCCTACAGTAGTTCTAGTTCCATGTTTACTTATATTTTTAGTATATCCATGTCCTCCTATAGAGACACTGTTTATACCTTTCTTTCCAATGTTTAATTTTACTCCTGGTGCTATTTTAACTGACTTTTTAATTCTAAATCCCATAATATCACCCCTTTGGCAATATTATACTACTTTATTAATATTGGTTAAACTTTATTTAAATTAATTTTCTTCCACACTTAGGGCAATAATCAACTTTTTCAGAAGGTTCTCCGGCATAATAAGATTTTGAAACTAAATAATATGTTGTTACACCTTTGATAGATTCTTTTTCAAGGTAAGTATCAATATCGCAATCATCTATTAGTGATTTTCCTCGTGAATATTCTTCATCCTCTTTTGTTTCAAAACTACAATATTTACATGGCTTTTGTATTTTAGTATTATCCATAATATACTCCTAATTGCATTATCTTTACATATTCTTCATTGCTTCTTTTACTTTGCTTACTACATATTCTCCAATTTCCTTAGAAATAGCTTCAAGATCAATATTACAATTTATAGTTACATTAATACCTCTATTAGAATTATCTTTTGTCTCAGGTTCTTCATTGTTTAATAGATATTTGCCATCTATAACTATGAGAACGCCTTCGCCAGTTTCATCTTTTACCTCAACTTTTGCATTTTTCAACTTACTAACTATACCCTGTAACTCCTGTGCCTTCTTCTTACCTTCATCTAGTAGCTTTATATATTCATCCATATTTAAATTTAGATTAATTGTAATTTCTTCTTTTTCTTTATCTTCTATTTGCTCATATGAATAAGGTATACAAGATAAGATTATATATCTGTCCTTATGCCTTGCAATGTATTCATTTAATTTTACTTTTTTATACTTCATGCTATTATTGCTACCATATAATATAGCATTATTTGGGGCTTTAATATTGGGCAAGCCATCACATAATGCTATAGAATCAAATTCACCATTTGTATAATACCCTATCTTTTTAGGTTCCTTTATTAAATCACGTACTTTTACAATATCAACTATTTCACCATTCCAATTATCTCTATATTTCATATTTATTTACCTCCAGCATTAATTGAACTTAGCATCATAGACTTAGCGAAATCATATGCTTGTACCTCAGTAAATCCTTGCTTTTTCATTTCATCATATGTAGCCTTTACCATTCCTACTATTTGTGGTATCGCTACTAAGGCCATTTTAAAATTTGCATCATTGAATACACTATTGCACACCTGGTCTATAAAATCATTAGCATTGTCTTTCTTACTTTTATCATTCATTTTAATTTGTTCCTCCTATACCTATTAAATATAATCGTCCTGCCGGTTCTCCAAATATCCTATTAAATAGCTTCTTTTTAGTATGCTCCAATATCTTATATAACCTTATAGCCTTATCAAATCCAAGTATTTTTCCTGTAAATGTTAGAGAGCCTTTACTATTTAGCAATTTTTCAAAATCCTTATATTCGTCATTTTCTGTCGCCATGGCTTCCGTAACTTCTAAACTTCCTACTTCTCCTATTTCTTTACCATCAAAATAAAGCTTTGCTCTTTTGAACTCTTCTGGTGGCATTTGCTCACTCCTATCTATTTTTTATATAGAAAAAGCCACATACTACAGATTTAATCTATAATATATGGCTTTCTTAGATGCTTTGTATTGAATTTAAAAAGAGCTCTGTTAGAAACTCTTATAAATTTTCTTTATATGGTAAATCTTTTCTATTCCTCTTTTCTTTCTCTGTTATCATCTTAATTTTATCATACTTTTCCTTCTTACCTTTTTGATTAGAATCTTTTATTTCTTGTAATAAAGTTAAAATTTGTTCTTGATTTTTTTCTGCTTCTTTAGATAATTCAGATGCATTTTCTATATTATATTGATATAGTTTTATACTAATCAAGCAAATTCTAATACAACTACTTAAGACAAGTAAAAAAACTGTAGTATAAATTATAATAAAAAGATTAGATTTAAAAACATCAAAAAATATAGTCAAGAAAAAATATGAAAAAGCAAAAAATAAACCACTTTTGATATATTTTATAAAATTTTCACTTAATTCGTTCTCTGATAATTTAACAATAGCCGCAGAAACATTTGAGCCAAATATTGACATAATAGTAACATAAAATCCTATAAGAACTACTGAAATATTTATTAAAGTTGACATTCTATCTTTAGCAAATAACCTGTTTAGAAAATTACTAAGTATTAGATAACTTTTATTAAAAAATAGAATTTTATATGATAAAAGGTATATAAAAAATAAAAGAGCTGCAAATATTATTGGTATTTTCATTATCCATTTTTCTATAATTATTCCCCATTTTATTTTATTAATCAAATCTTTTATCATTTCTATTCTCCTAACTAATTATCAACTTGATTTTCAGGCTTAGGTATTGATTGAATTTTAGGTAATTCTTCGGATGCCATTCCTTCAATAAATTTAATATACTGTTGAGTTAAAGATTGATCATAATTTTTATAAGCCTCTAAAATAGAATCTCCTATAAACTCCGGTGAAGGATTGGCATCTGAATTTTCGTTTAAAATTTTATCTTGTAATTGCTTACCTATGTATTTCAGATTAATCGTATCTAACTTTTCTGAAGAATCATCTCTATATCTCACTTTTATACTGTCAATTTTATCGCTTTCAATATTTAAAACAGATAAAACATATTGCACAGTCTCTAAGTTCATTGTACTATTTCTTTCATTTCCAACGCCTAACTGTATTTTTACAGTATTTGCTTCTGTACCTTTTGAAGTTTTAAGTAAATTATTAAACAAATCTAAAACATATTTATAATCTGTTTTTACTCCTTCTTTAAATACCTCTTCAGAATTTTTGTCTAATTTTAATACAATTTCTAAACATTTTATTTGATTAGATTTTTTAATATCATTAATACCCTTCTCTACATTTATTGGTGTTAGTTTAACTTCCCAATTTTCTCTATCATTATTACACAAAAATGAAGAAAGATATAATTCAATTCCCTTTTGTTTTAGCCCATGCATATTATAATCAATTACTGCGCATCTATAATTTTTATCATAAACCATTGTTACCATTTCTACAACATCATTCTTTATTGCTTGTAATTTTGAAGTAGTTATACTACCAATAAATGGTTTATAATTCACTCTAAACTTACCAAAAGGTATTATTCGCTTTTCTGGGTAATTATCTCTCAATATTAGAGGAAATGATGCTGTAATATCATTATCAATTTTTCTCACTCTATTTTCCCATGATATTTGTTCAATCGAGTCAATTAAATCAATTAAATCAATATTGGTTTTATTATCATTTTTATATATTGCCATATTATAAAAATTTATTGTTCTACTCATATATAATGCATCTCCTTTTGTATAATATTTCTACAAAAGAAAGTAATATCCTCTATACTTTATTAAAATAGTCTGGATTTTCATATCTTTTAAAAGGTTCTTTCTGCTTTTCTCTTGGACCTAAATGTATTATCTCGTCGTCTGCTCTATCGCATCCGTTTATATACATTTGAAGATTATGTACTCCACGTTCAAAAGATGTTAGGTTACCCTGTGGCTTACCATCTATATATAAAGTTGAATTACTCATGGCTATTCTCCTTTGAGTTTTTAGTTACCCATGTATCAACATACATATTATGTAGTCTACTCATATATTTACCTCCATATATAAAAGGAGAAGCGTTTGCCTCTCCCTCTTTTACTTGTCCGACTTTTTAACTATTTTGTCATATTCGTTTAGCATTGAATCTAGCATTTGACTTGCTACAATTACCTTTGGGTCTAATAACGTATCTTTTTCTTTTATTAGCGTATTGAGATTTTTTCGCAAGTCTTCTATTTGTGCTAAAATTTCTTCTATTTCAGACATTATTATCCCTCCTTCCCTCGATTTAGTATAAATAAGGTCAGGAGTTCCAATAAATATTAATCTAATGGTAATAAGTCCATATTTTATGGTTATTTCAATTAAGTTGTAAAAATGGGTACAAAAATAAGCACCAGTTTTCACCAGTGCTTATTTTTCGTTTATACAATATATTGAATTTTTATTTTGGCTTATCGCCTATATATATTATATAACAGATTGATTACATTTTTGTCCCAGATTTGTCTCATTTTTGTCTCACGATTTTTTGCCTTTTTGATAAATATATGACTCGATAATAAATGCAGTAAATGTTTTTGCCACATTTACCGCTAATTCAGCATGATGTTTTGCAGGCTTATATTGTGAAGCATGTGAATCACTAGCTTCATTTCTCAAGTTGCCCAGTCCATTAATAATACTGCTTAGCCCACTTAAAATTGACTTTAATGTATCATCTAATCCCTTCTGAGAAGGATCAAAATTTATTACTTTCTTTACTCTATTGTACAATTTAATAATCTTGCCAGGGTTTTCTCCTCTATTACCAGTTGCTTTTTCTTCTACAGATAATAAAACTTCTTCTACTAAACTTCTGGCATTTGTTATTGCCCCGTCATAATCCCCTTTAATTATTTTTGAATTACATTTGTCAATTTGTTCATTCATAAAATCAGTTGACAGCACATTAATTTGTGCCATATTAAGTTCTACTTTTGCACCAGTAAAGTCTTCAAGGTTATATTTATCATTATTCCGCACAATTTTATAATTATCAAGGTTCAAATATTTATTCCAATATTTTATTATCTTATCTTGTGTTTCATATTTTGTACTATTTATATCTATATATCTTTCTTCATCTAAATAATAATTTATAAATTCTATAAATTTATTTGATTTTAATATATTTTTCAACTTATTTTCTGTATAAATCCATCTTGTACCAAAGTTTTTATCATAAATGTCATTGAACCCAAATTCATAAAAAAAATCGACTAACTCTGAGCCTCCCATATAAGACGATCTCTTATCATCACCTGTTATAGTTAATGCCATCTTCTTAGTTGTAATGTTCCTTAATTCCATATAAAAAGCCTCCTAACATAAGTAAATATTTCTTCATGATTTTTTATATTCCTGCTTAAACTTATAGAAAATTAAAAATAAAGTCTAAATAATTCTAATTGCCTTAAATTTATTTTTATAAATTTTGATAACCATGCTTACTTTAACACTTTAGGCTTAACTATAGTTGTGTATATTTGCCCATTGAGCTATATTCTCTACAATTTCCTCTCTTTTTCTATAGGTAGTACTTCTTACACCACTATACATTTTATCAGCTATCCAGTCTACGCTTTTACACCTGCCATCTTCACTTTCCTTATATTTATAAGTTATAAAATTCATGCTTTCCTGAGATAGTGGCGGAACTGTTAAAACCTTTTTAAATTTAGCCATTCTCCTATTTAGTTCTCTTATTCTAGCTCTAATTTTGCGGATTTTTCTTTTAACATAGTCAAGCTCATTTTCAAGGTTTTCAATTTCTCTTATTATTCCTTTTTCTGCTACACTCTCTCCTGTAGGACTTATTTGTACCCTTTCATCAAAACTTGGGCTCATATGCATATCTGGTTCAACAGTAACATTGCAACTTTTTATATCATATTCAATGCTTTCTTCCTGTTCCTTGAATTCTTTGTATTCTTGCTTTAATGTTTCTATTTCGTCTAAGTCTCTAAAATAACCATATAACTGCCCTTCTGTCTTTTTAAATGTTTCTCTATCTAGCATAAACCGCCCTCCCTTATGCATTATTTATGTCTATTTGCATACTTTATTTTAATTTTCCACCCATCAAAAACCTTATAGTGTCTATTCCTAAAGCCTTGTGAATTCCATTTATAAACTTGCATTTCAAAAATCCCTTTTGTATAGCTTTTTCGATATCTTTTACAGGAGCTTGGACTATCCCAGCTATTTCTTTAACCGTATAGTTCTTATGCTTATTGAATATTCTAAAATATCTTTCTTGAAGCTGTTTCTGTAACCTTGCTTGGAATTTACCATCATTTTCTGTTTTGTGGTGACAGCCTAAACACACCCACATAATGTTTTTCTTACAGTTGATTAATAGAGGCTCTTCACTTATTTTAACTATATGATGTGGGCTTCCAGTTTTACCGCAATTATATCCACATAACATACAGCAATTGTCAGCTTCTTCTCTGATCTTATCTCTTAATGCCCTATTCACTTAACCACCCCTTTATTATATGTGTTTTATATCAAGTAGAACATAAAGTTTAAAACTGACCCACATTCTACTTGATATATACGTTATTATTTTTGCTTTCTTCCTATTTTTCTATATTAGCTTGTACCTTCAAAATACTTTGTAGAGAACTTACTTCTGTGCTTAATGCATTTAGCATATCTCTACTAGCCTTATATGTTTCCTGTGCTAAATCTCTTTTAAATTTCAAATCAGCAACATCATCACTACCACGTGCCACATCTGCTATAAGAGTAACCGGCATTTTTTCAGTTCTAAGTTTTACTATCTCTTTTCTTAGTGCAATTCTATATTCTCTCTCAGCAACTGCATATTCTTTAGCTTTTTTAGTTATAGTATCTACACCATTTTCCAACCTTTCAGCAGTTCTCCGTATAGCTTGAGTAACTTCTATCGTTTCTACTGGTTTTATAGGCATTATTTCACCTTCTCCGTCCTTTTTGAAAGTGTTTCGGGCATTACTGCAGATAAAATAATATATTCACCTGTATATATAACACTTAATGTCCTTTTACCTTTAGTTGCATCTATCAAAGTTCCTTTTTGCCTTGCATTTTGAACATCCCTCTTTGCAGGTGTAGATCCGAAAGATGCTATAAGTGTTATCTTACCTACATTTGCATATTGCTTATGTCCTATATCAATAAACATTTAATCACCTTCTAAAATAAACTAATTTGTTCAGCTCCCTTATTATTTTCTATAAAATTGGAGCATCCCATTGTTTTTAATTCCGTATCTTTAGCTATCCATCCACATATATATCCGCCTTTGCATTTCTTACATCCATATCTATAGCAACCTTTTGAATTTATTCTTATTGTTCTGCTTAAATTTGCACATTCATTACAAGAACAAGCCATGTTGATTCCTCCCGTACTTATTCCATTCCTTTTCAAATTCAGCACGTTTTTTCTCCATTTTCTTTTCCCTATGCTCTATAACTACACAAATTATAATTGTGCAAATAACACTAAGTAAAAGCCACAATCCTAAGAAAATCAGTATCTTTCTTTCAAAGTCAGTCATATAATCACCTTACTTTTCTAATACACTAATACAGTAAGATTATGTCTATGCCACAACTCCACTGTATTAGTGCTTATTTTAACTATTTATCAAACATACTTACTTGTGGATCTTCTATTGGTACTTCAATAAATTTGCCATCATCTTCTTTAAGCTCTTTGTCCCCCCAGTATTTTCCTTTTTCTTTATCTACTTTTTTAAATGTAGTTGTAATATCATGTTCAAACTGTAGAGCCTTATACTCATAAGTCTTTACAGTAGGATGCTCACCTGGTAAAGTTTCTACAGGAAATCTTTTGGTTTCAATAGGTACTGTTAAAGTTAATTTTAAAGATATATCTCCACTTGCAAATTCTTCATTATATACCTTTTTTATAACCTCTATTATTTTTTCATTAAGGCTACCCAACATAGGTTTAAATACTGGACTATCTATATTTACGTTTAAAACTTCTTTTGATAAATCAACATTTTCACTTATTTCCTTCATGCTTTTTTAACCCTCCAATCATTATCCAATAGACTAGATAATTTATATTTCCAATGAATTTGACTTCTGCCTTTCCGTATCTGTGGTATTAACATTCCATGTTGCTCTATCCATTCTAAGTTTAAAGATTTTTTATGTTCTTCAACCAATGCTTCACATACTTCTGGAGCTTCTACAAAATACGTTTTACATTTATCACTTAGATTAAATAAAAAACCTGTTGATACATTTTTCTTTGGATATTCTTCCATCAACCCTTCTAGCTGATTTATTTTTATAACACCGTAATGAGTAATTTTGCCTTTAGTATTTATCTTAGGTGTAGTAGGTATGCTATTTCCTTTATGACTCTTACATTCTAGCAAATGCAACCATATGCCATCATGTACTATGAGGTCACATATGTTATTAGTTGTAAATCTTGCTTTGTTTCCTCCACTCCATCCAGAAGCACTATCTCTAAGCTTGTACTTAAATAAATTTTCTGGAACGCTGCTCATTATATCTTCTTCGAATATTTTTCCTAAGTTTCTCGTCAAAAAATTTGCCTCCTAATCTTTCTACTTTGTTAGTATTCTAAAACACTCATACATTAATTTTAAAGCTATCCTATTTCAAAAGGTGTAATTATACCTTTTTATGTTTATCTTTCGTTTAAGGCTTGTCCTTGTTTTAATTTTTTATGTTTCCATCATTCTTGTTAGCCTATTAATCTTTTCTTCTCTGTATTTTTCTATTTTGTCATTGTTATAGATGTGTGTAAGTTGCTCAATCATGATAAGCACATCTGCTATTTCTTCCTCTGCATTGTGTTTTTGACCTCTTAAGTCTTTACTGATAGCTTGGATTAGTTCTGCACATTCTTCCTGGGCTAACTGTTTTCTGGATTCTTCTCCATAGTGCTGTACTGCTTGTTGACATACTCCTTTAAATTTATCTAAGTTCATTTATCCTCACTTCCTTCTCAAAATTTTTGTTATGCGTCATCAATCTTTATACACTTCTATTCCGTTATCTTCTAAATTCCATTCGACAGCATCATTTAATCTTGCATTTTCTTGAACTATTTCGATAGCTTTCTTTTTGTCACTGGCATCTACTGTCATTTCAACAGCTCCTGTGAATGGTATTCTCACTGTATAACTTTTTACATCATCCTCTTTAATATTTTCAGTAACTGATACTTTATTACTTTCTATAAATCGCTTAACTAAAGGTAATTCCTTCTTTCCTATCCATTTCAGCCAACTTCCACAATCTCCACAAACTAAAGCTTTTTGGTTTCCTCTATCATCTACAAAAACATCCACACTACCACATTTCTCACAAGCATAACTTTTCATTTTTGATATGCCTCCTTTTTTATGATTAATTCATAATAATTTCATTAAAGATTGTCTTCTATAACCTTAAAATTTCTTCCGCAATTATTACAGATAACAATTCCATCATCTGTCCAAAGTTCTAAGTCTTCCTCTTCTCCACAAAATGGGCAACATTTTATTTCTAAAATATCAGCTTCTTTTGGCATCCTCATATCCTCCTTTGGTAACGACATTAATGTCGGCCGCATTAATTTCAATCTATTAAAATCCTTCATCTTTTACAACAACTAATAACAATCCTTCTTTAACCTCTTCTAGCTCTTTCAACTCCGCATTTTGTATAAGATATAGTTCTGCATTATGTTTATTTCTAACAAGTATGTCTTTTCCAACAAGTGCTTTAATTTTTTTATTACCAGCCAAGGGATTTTTTAAGTGTCCATTCTTCTCAACTTCATAATTCGTATATTCCAACATACGTCTCATATTTTCACCTTCCTAATTTTTATAAATACCAAGCCTGTACTTTTCCTTTGCTTTTTCTAGCTAAATGCATAAGATCTATTACTTCTTTTTTACTAATTGGCTTTAAAGTAGCTGCAATTTCTTCGTTCCAACCTTCTCTTATTCTTCTTCTAAAGCATTGCATTTGAATACCGTTGGCTTGTACTTTCGTTAATGTTCCTTCAGCAAATTTAGATTTAGGTCCACTAGGCTTCAGTATTGGAGTTGTTGACGCCTTTTCTGCATCCCATTTTAAAGTATCAATTCTTTGGTAGAATAGTTGTTTACTTATTCCATTCTCTAGTGCTATCTCAGTCCAGTATTTTCTATTTTTTCTAGCTCTTTTAGGCTCTGTAACTGCTCTATCATTATCCCATCCATATTCTCTTATTCTTTGTTCCAATGTACGTTTATCAATACCATTCTTTTCAGCTGTTGTATATTCATTTGGACTTATATAAAATTCATCACCGGCCTTATACATCTTTTCACCTCCTGGACATAAAAATTTCATTTTGCGTACTATTCTTTAAGTCTATAATTATTTTCTTTTCCTTCAATCTGGACTATGTGCCCTTTGCACATTTCGTATATACGGCTTCCTACGCCCTCATCAAAATTCAGCATTTTATCAAGTGTAAACTCGCTTGAAACTATCAAAGGTAAGTAATTCAAATATCTATAATTAACAACCTCAAACATTATATTTATGTCTGTCTCATTCACTTTCCCTTTGAATAAATCATCTATAAGCAATATATCTGCTAACTGAAACTTACTAAGTTGCTTTTTATAATACTCTTTATCTAACATATTCTGCTTTATACGGGTTACTACATCCCTATAGGGCATATACACTACATTGATACCTTTCTTTATGAAATTAAGTGCTAGAGCTATGCTTAAATGTGTTTTCCCACTACCTACTTGTCCACAAAACATTATTGAATTTTGTTTCGCATTTTTTATGCTCTCAAATTCGTTATAATATTTTATTGCTGCAGCTTTAGAAATTTTTGAAGTTTCATTCCAAACTTTAAAATTTGAAAATGTTTGGTTGCTCTTCTCTGGATCTATACCTAACTTTCTCCATTTGCTTTTAGTTACTTCTAGCGCTACACATTTACATTGCCTATATGAATCAGTCTCTTTGTTGTAGATAAACCCCATGCCTTGACATAGAGGACATTTAGATAAGTCCTGTTTCGTCGATTTCTCCTGAGACGTCTGGCGGTTTTGGCTTAAATCCCTTGTATTTACCTTCTGTAAAATCCTGCTTAATGCTTCCGGTATTTCCTCCATGGCTTTCCTCCTTTCCTTCTACAGCCCAGTTTTTAAGTATTCCATTGGCATAGTTTAATATTGCCACTCCTTTTTTACCTTTAGAAAGAGACTTACTTATTGCTTCTTTTATATCCTGAATCTCATACTTTTCAACTAACTCAGATATATTTTGATATTGACCTGATAAACTAATACAGGCTTTTTCTTCTATGAAATTTAATACTTCTGTTGTCCCAAGAGAGAGATTTTTCTCTTTAGTCTCTCTCTCTTTATCTAACTCTATATCTATATCTTTCTCTATCTCTTTCTCTTGTCGGACTTCGTCTTTTTTCTCAGGGACAAGTTGAGGACATTGTCCTCGTTTTTCTCCTTCAATTTGTTTTCTATATTCTCTTTTTTTCTTTGCCCATCCTGTCTCTGAACCTATCATATTTTGAGTTTCAGCCATAAACATAGTTCCATCATCCCATTTTTCCATAAGTCCTAAATCTACAAACATTTTTGTTGCAACCATTACAGTATCTATATTTGTTCCAGTTATACTTGATAGCATTTCCGGTGTATATGGAATTACGTTTCTAAACTTTAGTTTTCCTTCACTTGAAATTGACTTAAGTAAAAGCTTTAAGTAGAAGATTATATAATCCTTACCATTAGGACTATTTTCAATAATTTTTATTTCATCTCTTTCAAAGAAGTTTTCATTCAATTTCAACCAATAATAACGTTTTGCCATAATCTCACCTCTTATCTAGTTAAACAATTCAATCTCTAGTCCTTTATCTGCAATATATATCTCATGTGAACACCCTCCGGGGTGTTAAAACAGGCTACTAGATCGGTATTAACATACCTACTTTAAAACTTCCAAATTTCCTAATACTTGTTAATTCTCTTTACTATTATTTTCTTCATTTTCCGCACTCTCGGAAAAAGGAGTACCCTCATATGGATCTTTACCATTCTCTTCTTTTTCAGTTTCATCTGATTCTGTGTACTCAACGTCAGTAACATTTATTTTCGTTTCATTTTCTGTACCCTCTTCAAGTAACTCATAATCATCATCAGTAGTCTTAATTATTTTATTGTCACTTGTAATTGCTTCCTGCATATCAATACTTAAGATTCCCCAAGTTGAAAGCATATTTTTAAGCACTGTTTTTCTTGCCATTGCATCAAAATCTGTCTTCCATGGTCCGTTACCAAAACTTTTACTAAACCTTCTAGCATGTACTGTTACTTTTTCTTTACTCCAGTAAACCATTTTTTCAAATCCATTTAATAATCTAAAGTATGCTGCATACCCAATAACTGCATCAGATTGTTTATTATCAAGATCAAGTTCTATCTCTTCAGTAAGTGAATTAAAACTCTTAAGTTGGCCTTCATAAATCTCCGTAACATTTAGTTTTTTATATTGACCAGATCTTTGGGCCATCTGTATAAATCCTCTATATCCTATTTGAAACTGTGCTTCTAATTTGCCGTGATTTTTAAAAGGTATTATCCATGCAAAACCAAGGTTCGGGTCTATTGGTAGTTTTAAGGAAGCAGCCTTTAAGGCACTCCCTAAAACTGTCATATCATCACAACCCTTCAATTTATCCTGCTTTAAGTTAAGTAAGCTTGTTATAAATCCATTTGCCTGTTTATCAAGCATATCTTCAAATCTTTTCTTTATTCCTGGAGAATAAACTAGTGCTTTAAACGGATCTTTAGGTGGCTTAGTCTCCTTCTTCGTAAGTTCATTTTTTAAACTCTTACTTGTGGCCATATTACTTCTCCTCCTCAAAATCACATACTATTTTGTCATCATTGCTGTCATATCTTAATTTTCCTATAAAATACTCTCTGTTCTCACCATCATAAAGTTTAAAGCCAGTTTTATTTAAAGCCTGTATCTGTGCATTTAGGCTGTCCATAAGTGTTGTAAATGCTGGATTAGCCATTATGCTTTTACCTCCTTTATGCTAAATTTTCTATAGGAGCTCATATTTAGGTATTGTTTAAAAAGTTCTGGATGGTCATTCTTAAATTTCTTACTGTCAAATTTATTTGAAGTTATGCTCTTCCAATCAATTTCATAATCAGGCGTATATCCTATCTCTGCCTCACCTAACTCCAGCTTTACGTTATTTTCAATTTCTTTAGCCTGTACCTCCAACTCCTTAATCGTGTTTTTAAGTTCAAAATAATTCTTAATTTTATTCTTGTATTCAGATTTTAGATTTACACTAATTTCTGGATTAGAATCCTTATATTTTTCCTTCACATATTTTTCTGCTGCAGCAGA
>DAISLB010000009.1:0-51238 GCA_036820645.1 Clostridium sp. | reverse complement strand
TAACCGAGCTGAAGGTTGTAAAAAATATCCGGATTATAAGTCGATTTTTTGCTTAGAACCCCTATAACAACATTTCCCTGCTACAATTTTTATTAATCTCAAGTATAAATTATTAAATTAAGTATACCATAAAATATATCTTATAAGGTAGGTGATTATATTTGAATAAAAAATTTATGTCCATATTTCTCCTATGTACAATTTTTCTATGCCCTTATAATGTTAAAGGCTACCAGGCAGAAAAAACTACTTTAATAAATACAAAAGACATAGCTACTCTAGATGATAATAATACTTCCCGATTAAAAAACCTGAACACTCAAAATTTAGATAGGAGAGAAAAAAATTGGTTTTTCAAGCCTAATAATTCAGGTATGCCTTCAGAAGAACCTGCAGATGTACTAAAGCTCTTAAGCAAATACTCTGGATATTATTTGGGTGATACCTCAAAGAAAATACTTTATCTTACTTTTGACGAAGGTTATGAAAATGGATATACTTCTAAGATCTTAGATATATTAAAATCCAACAATGTTAAGGCCGCTTTCTTCGTTACTACCCCTTATATAAAAGATAATGCAGAACTTATAAAAAGAATGGTAAATGAAGGGCATCTAGTATGCAATCATTCAGAAAAACATCCTTCAATGGCAGATGCTGCAAAAGATCCTATAAGATTTGAAAGGGAATTTACAGTAACAGAAAATACTTATAAAGAGATCACAGGTAAGGAAATGCCTAAATTCTTTAGGCCTCCTATGGGAAAATACAGTGAATTATCTTTATTCTATACCAAGCAATTAGGATATAAAACTATATTCTGGAGTTTTGCCTACAATGATTGGAATAGACAAAAGCAGCCTTCCCCTGTAGAAGCAAAGAAAATGATAAATCGCAGGACTCACAATGGAGCTATTATTTTGCTTCATGCAGTATCAAAGACAAACTCTGAAATACTGGATTCACTTGTAAAAGATTGGAAAAGCAAAGGATTTGTTTTAGAAAGTTTAGATAAATTACCTTAAAATATCTTTTCCAATATATTACCCTTTATAATGTTTTGTAAATTAGGTATAATTAACTTGTATATAACTGTAGGTTATACCTAATTTACATTATCTTAAAATAGGTAAATATATTTATGTCTGGGGAGATATTATGAAAATTACACAGGAATCAGATTATGGATTTAGAGTTGTACTTTACTTGTCAAATTTAGGATACGGGAAAAAAATTGAAGCCAAAACCATAGCTAAAGATCAAAACGTACCTTTAAGATTTCTTCTTAAACTTTTAAGAAAATTAACTCAATCAGGTATAGTAAAATCTTATAGAGGAGTTAATGGTGGATATGCCTTAAATCGTGTACCTGAAAAAATTACTTTAAAAAACATTATTGAAGCCTTAGACGGCCCTATTTATTTAAACAGATGTCTATATGACACAGAGCATTGTAATGCCCATAAGGAAGGGCATTGTGGTGTACACAATGCCCTTTCAAAAGTACAGAACAGTCTAATTAAAGAACTAGAAAGCATTAACTTCAAAGATATAATGGAAAATAAAATTTAAAATTTTAAGGCCGTTGATAACTAAATATCGCACAGCCTTAAATATAACTTTCCATAATTTAATATTTATTTTTTATTATATTCTGCAACTTTGAACAAAAATTTGGGTATAGAAGAAAGTCTCTTTATTCTATAAGGTTCCTTACAAACTCTGTACAACCATTCAAGTCCTAATTTTATCATCCACTTTGGAGCCCTTTTAGTTTTTCCCGCAAAAACATCAAAGCTTCCTCCTACACCCATATACACTCTACAGGGAAGTATGCCCATATTCCTTGCTATAAATATATCCTGTTTTGGAGCACCCATAGCTACAAAAAGTGCATAAGCATTGCTTTTCTTTATATTACACACTATATCTTCACAATCTTCTAAATCAAAATATCCATTATGGCTTCCAGCTATATTAAGCTTAGGATACTTCCTTTTTAAATTTTCTTTGCATCCTCCGAGTATTTCCTGCTTAGCCCCTAAAAGATATATAGGTTTATTTTCCTTGGCGCATTTTTTTATTATATCTTCCATTATTTCTATACCTGCTATTTTTTCTTTTATAGGCATTTTCACCATTTTGGAAGCCAAAAGTGTTCCAATTCCATCTGGAATTATTACACTTCTGCTTGATGTAAAACTAGCCAATAGTAAACTATCTTTAAGTCCATTATAGAGTACTTCTGGATTACCAGAAACTATGTTTACTTTAGGAAATTTTTCTATATATTCCATGAGTTCCGTTTTACTTCCATTAAATACATTATACTTTAACAATCTTGTAAACATATTAAAATGCACCTTCACTTTTAAATACAGATGAGACTGTTCTAAATAAAATTTTTATATCCATCCACAGCGAAAAATTTTTTATATACATCAAATCATAATACACAGTCTTTCCAAGTTCTATTTCTCCCCTTCCACTAACCTGTGCCAATCCAGTTATTCCTGGTGTGACAAGCAATCTTTGTTTATAAGAATCCGGATAAAATTTAACTACATCTGATATTTCCGGTCTTGGGCCAACTAAACTCATATTTCCAATAAGCACATTAAAAAGTTGTGGAATTTCATCTAAACTTGTTTTTCTTAAAAAAGCCCCTGATTTAGTAACTCTGTTATCATTTCTACTTTGGAATACAAAATTTTTCAAGTCATTAGGATCAATATCCAGTTCTCTCTTTTTTTCTGCATTTACTATCATAGTTCTAAATTTATATATGGTAAAGTTTTTTCCATCTTTCCCCACCCTAACTTGTTTGAAAATAGCAGGACCTTTTGAATCTAATTTAATCCATATAGCCAATATTATAAATACTACACTAAGTAAAATTATTCCTATAAGGGCTAGTATAAAATCCGCTGCTCTCTTAAGAAATAATTGAAAGGCTTTACTTTTTATATCTTTATCCACATCTATTCTTATATCTTCTATCTGCATAATTTCATGATCTGTAAATTACATTTACAGATCAGTTACTTCACCTGCCTTATTATTTTTTACTTATTATATCATATCCCGTATATCTTCTCTGAGTATCTTTTTATAAAAGTTTTTTTACCTCATTCAATGCTATAGATCCTATCAATGTAACTACAAAAGCATTTAATCCAAAACTTAAATTATCCAGATGCACATATCTTCCTATATAATATTGAGTGTACAAATACAGTATACCTGCCTGGGATAAATAAATGTCATAAGAAATATTTGATATATACCTTATAACTTTCATAAACAATCCTTTCTTCCATTCAAAACTGAATATAAAAATTACCAAAAACGTAGAATAAAAAATTACTACAGGGCGCTGAAAAGTTGTGATGTAGTCTATACTTTTACCGTACTGATTTCCCATTATAAAACTATATAGTAATGTAAACATTGAAAGTAAAAATATAACATACACTATATGTCTATTTCTCTTTAATTTCTGGGATATATTGTCTAGGTTTTTTCCCATATACCCCCCTAATGAGAAGTAAAAAATCCAGTAAAATAAATTTTTCTTATCCCAAAACCACTGATCTGGAGTCACTACTTTAAAATAATAGGTGTATATAATAAAAAATGATGTCACTAAAAAACTAAGTAATAGCCACCATCTTTTTCCCATGAATTTGTATATGAAAGGAAATATTATGTAAAACTCAATAATTAAGGGCACAAAATAAAAGTGATAGAATACATTCCCATTTACTATGTTATTAAAATCAGCATATATGTTAAAATCTTTAGTTATGATAAGTATATATAGTAAACACCACACTATGTACTGCGGCACTATTTTTAAAAATCTTTTAATTATAAATTCAAAATAGCTGCATTCCTCTTTATAACTTATGGTAAGTCCCATTCCAGAAATAATTATAAATGCAGGAACGCAAAATCTGGAAAGCTGATTTAATATAAAGTTAACATCATAAGTGGTAGAATAAGGCGTGCTCCTATAAAGTATAGTCGCAGAAACATGTAATACTATTACTGCAATTATAGCAAAGGCCCTTATTACATCCATCTCCAAAATACGTTTTTTTGTAATATCGTCCACCTTCTTTGTACAAAATATTTAATATCTACTTTATAACCTTATTTTTAATTTCATTTAGGCATTTGAAAGAAAATAACAAGTCAAACATATGACGGATATTTTTTATCACGCAAGGAGACAGTTTCCGCATATAGTGAATCCTATCTAAGGGTTA
The DNA here is from genome assembly GCA_036820645.1 of Clostridium sp. GTDB lineage: Bacteria > Bacillota > Clostridia > Clostridiales > Clostridiaceae > Clostridium_B. Next base: position 46,967 of record DAISLB010000009.1, on the reverse strand, counting down.
TATCGACACAGTATGATAAAAAATAGACTAGCATACTGACTGGTTATTTCTTCGAAAATGCCTTATTAGGGTTCTGTACTCTTCTACTCCAGTAAAATACAAACATATAAAATAAACTACACTGCCAAATACAAAAGATGCCAAAATTGAAATCATACTTCCCTGCATAGGAGAATAAATTTTGTTCATGCAGAAATTATTTATACCATATATAGCTATTCCCATAATAATAGAAGAAAAAACTATTTTTACAAAACTCAAAATAAGTTTTCTAATATTCATTCCTTTTAATTTTTTATTTAAGTTCCACATCATAAGTAAGGTAGTAATGGCTGCAGAAATAGTTGTAGCCAAAGCAAGTCCTGAAACCTTCATATATTTCATTACAGCAAAATTTATACTTATATTTATAATTATACCAACAAAACTATTTAACATAGGCGTTTTTGCATCTTTAACAGAATAAAATGCTTTATTTAGAATGTCCCTTACTCCATAGGCAATCATTGCAGGGCAGTAAAATAATAAAGCACTGGAAGTTAAATTTGCAGCTTGCGTTGTAAATGCCCCCCTCTTAAAAATTAAGTTTATAAGTGGATCTCTTAAAACTCCTATAGCCACTGATGCAGGTATCATTATTATCATTATGGTATTTATAGCACTTATAAGGGATTTCTTATACTTTACAACATCATTTTTAACTGCTAGTTCAGATAAAGTAGGATATACAATCATAGCTATACCTATTGCAAAAACTTCATAGGCCAAGGTACTTACTTTATTTGAATAGTCTAGGACTGTAACTGCTCCAAAATATATATTATTTGCAAAGCATCTATTTACAAACAAGTTTAATTGAACTACCGAGGTACTTATAACTATAGGTATCATTAACTTAAACATCTGATGTACATCATTATTTTTAAAGTCCAATATAAATTTATATCTATACTTAAGTTTCCTATACTTTGGCAAATTTATTACAAATTGAGCGAAAAATCCTATTACTGTAGCTACTGCAAATCCCTTTATGCCATACCTAGCAGTTAAGAACACTAAATACACTATATAAACTAAGTTAGACACAAGTGCCATAGCAGCAGGCTCATAAAATCTTTTATGGGATTGAAGCACTCCTGTAGCCACACTCCCTAAAGTTATAAATATAAGTGATAAAAACATTATCCTTATTATTTCAACAGACTGAGCAAATATTACACTGTTGGAGGTAAAACCATGTCCAAAAACATATATTATCTGCTTTGAAAATATTATGAGTACAGCTGTGAGAATTATTGTAAAAAAAGAAGCTATATTTATTACATTGTTTACAAATTTATTTCTCTCACTTATAGTACTATTTTGGATATGTTCCGAATTAAGCGGTATAAAAGTAGTGGTAAGGCCGTAACTTATAGTAGTGAGAAGGTATACCATACCCAATGCAAAATTATATATATCCGTAACATAGGTAGCCCCAAATTTTGCAGCTATAAGTGAATCCCTTATAAGGGCCAAAACTTTTCCACCAATTATAAAAAGCATTACTATGACGGAACTTTTTATTAATTTCTTTTGTGCCATATTTTTCACTCCAACTATTTTTCTGAAAGTATTTTAGTATAAGCATTGTAATATTTTGTGCAAAAGCTGTCTATAGAAAATTTCTTAACTACAGCATCATATAATTCTTCTCCTTTTAGATGTATTTCATTTCTTTCCTCGTAAATTTCCCTCATCTTTTTGCATATATCTTCTACAGAATTAGGATTTATTAATGAAATCAAATTATCACCTAGAACTTTTCCTATGTCCCCTACATCTGGGGCTATGAAATATTTTTTCACCGCTGCACTCTCAAGTAAAGTCATAGGAGGTGCTCCACCTTCACTAAAGGAAGTTAAAATTCCTACTTCACCTGCATTTGCAAAATCCAATGCATTGAGCTTATAGCCTGTAAACATTACTTCATTCTCTAAATGAAGCTGTGTTACTTTTTCCCTCAATGTGCCTTCCATAGGGCCATCTCCAACTATTAGCAGCTTTACATCTTTAACTTGTTTTTTTAGCATGTTAAATGCCTCTATGAGGGATAACTGGTTTTTTATAGGATGACATCTTGCTACATTTACATATACAAAATCACTTTCTGAGATATTGTATTTTTCTCGTATACCTTCTCTGCTTTCCCTTATAACTCTATTATTAAAATTCATTCCATTATTTACTACAAATTTCTCTCCTATAAACTTTTTCTTATTCAAAAGGCTTTTTATATAATCCGATACACATATATACTGTTTAAAACTACCTAATCCCAATGCACTAAGTGGAGTGAAAAACAAATATTTAATCCTATTATTTAAAAAATCTTTTCTATAATCACTATGTACTGTGGCTACTGTAGGAACACCTATTTTATTTTTCAAAAAATAGTGCATGAAAAATGCCTTTGCCCCATGAAAGTTTACAAGATCAACATGATTTTGCCTTACATAATCTATTAAGTACCTATCATAGGTAGCAGCTCTTTTAAATTTTACTGTATCTATATTCATGCTTTTACTTTTATCATAAAGGCCACCACCGCCTATGGTACCTATAATTGAGTGAAACTTATCCTTTGAATAAAAACTCAAATTCAACACATGATTTCCACCGCCGCCTATATCATTTCCTGATATAACCTGTAATACTTTAATATCTTTCACCTCCACTTCAAAATAGTTGAGAGTGGAAAGTGTAGAGTTGAGCGTTATGGATGATTTTCTTCCGTTAACACTTCAGAAAATTTAAATTATAGTATATTCCCATTGAAGCTTTGCTTCAATGAGCTTCAAATTTAAGATTTTTCGCAGCATAGTGAAGAAAAATCAACCTTCACTTTCCACTTTAAACTTTCAATTCTCAACTACAAATTTTTAACTCAAAGTTGGTTATTCCCTTTAACTCAAAAATATGCTTTTGTTTTTCTCCTTGTACATCATGCCCTGAGATACTGCTAGAAGTATCCAAAAGTAGGTTGTTGTTTTTGGTGTAAAAAATAAATTGTCAACTAAATTCATAACATAAAAAGCTACCATGGAAGCTAAAAATCCTGTATAGAAATATTTATAAAATTTATTTTTTGTACTATCTACAAAAGATTTAACTTTAATTAAGGAAGATAAAAGTACTGCTGCAAAAGATACTCCACCTATAATTCCAAGTTCAGTCTCCATTTTTAAATAGGAGTTATGGCAAGGCTTCTTACTGTACCCATAAAATTTGTACTGAGGATATATCTCCACATATTTGTCATACAAACTAACATAATTTCCGTTTCCAACTCCAAATAAAGGATGATCTTTTATCATCTTTTGTGCAATTTTCCAAAGGTATATTCTCGATTGATTTTGAACTGGATCATTTATAGCCATAATTCGTTCCCTTATTTCGGGTATAAAGGCAGATGCTCCTGCAACTATACAAAGAGGTAATACAAACTTAAGACTGTACATAATAACTAAAATCACCATTCCAACTGCTACTCCAACAATGGCATTTCTTGAACCTGTAAAAGCCAAATTCAAAAGCATCAAAACTGCAATAAAAAAATAGAATAGCTTTCTTTCTTTTTTCTTTTCATATACAGCTAGCATAACCATTGGAAATATAGCTAATATTAGGAAAGCTGCCAGATTATTAGGATTATCCATGGTAGCAGTTATTTTAAATTTGGCATACCCATAATTTTTAAACTCATTACTGAGACCAAAACCTGTAAAATATTGATATATTCCATAAACACATATTATAACACTGGTACATATATAAGAACCTAAAATGCCATTTAAAAGTTCTTTTCTATTCCACTCATATTTGATCATAAAAAACAATATAATATAAGATATAAATCTAAAACTTTCACTAAGTGCAAGTCCTTTATCTACCGCATAGGTTACCGAAACTACCATCATAAGTGCTAGTATACTCATAAAAATAGTTAGATAATTGGTAAAGAAATCCCTTATTCCCGATAAAAACCTAATTCTGCACTCTTTTGAAATAAAAAGTTTTACAAAGTAACCAAATAAAATAAGCGCTAATATACAATCCGAAGGAGGAACATTTATTCTTCCCAATGCCATTTTATTAGGTAAAAGTGGAAGCATTACTATATAAGCGCAAATCAAAACGTATAAAAATCTATCTAAAAACAAAACTTCACCTCCATATCAAATACTATAAAAGAAAGCATTTGTCTAACCTTTCTAGTATTTTTCCAGAAGCATTTCCATCTCCAAATATGTTTTTTTGCTCCTTGTTAGGTACAAAGTTTATTATACTGTCTAATATCTTTTTCTTATCAGTTCCCACTACTACATTCCATCCATTTTTTACGGTTTCCACCCATTCAGTTTCATCTCTCATAGTTATACAAGGTTTTTTCATGAAAAAGGCTTCTTTTTGCACTCCACCGCTGTCTGTTACTATCTTCTCAGAATTCATTTCAAGATTTATCATCTCTAAATATCCCACAGGTTCTATAACTTTTATATTGTCATTGAATTTAAGTCCATAATCTGTCATATATTTTTTGGTTCTAGGATGAAGCGGGAGTATTACAGCTTTATTACATTCATTTAAAGCCTCCACTATATTTTTTAATCTAGCTATATGATTTGTATTCTCAGCTCTATGTATAGTAGTCAATATATAGCCTTTATCCTGCAAACCAACTTCTTTTATAATCTGGTTTCTGCTCTCTGCTAACTTTTTAAAGTTAAGTACTGCATCAAACATTACATCTCCCACATTGTACACACCTTTTATAATTCCCTCCTTTTTTAAATTTTCCACTGCTGATTCTGTAGGAACAAATAACAAATTGGACAGATGATCTGTAAGAACTCTATTTTGTTCTTCAGGCATCTCCCTATTAAAGCTTCTAAGCCCTGCTTCAACGTGAGCTACAGGAATCAAAAGCTTACTTGCACATAATGCTCCAGCAAGGGTTGAATTTGTATCTCCATACACAAGTACAAAATCTGGCTTTTCCTTTTCATATATCTCTTCCAATTTTATAAGCATCATTCCAGTTTGTCTGCCGTGACTTCCAGAACCCACCTCTAGGTTATAATCTGGTTTCGGTATATTGAGTTCATCAAAAAATACCTTTGACATGTTTTCATCATAATGCTGACCTGTATGAACCAATATTTCTGTGTGATGTGTTCTTATTACATTTGATACAGCAGCAGCCTTTATGAATTGAGGTCTTGCCCCTACAACTGTTAATATTTTCATGTTTTTCCTCCCTTCAAAGTTTACTGTTGATTTTTGAGAAGTTGATCTTCTGGAACTTTTCTAAATTCTTTAGCTGGATTACCTGCTACTATAATTTCCTTTTCCACATCTTTTGTGACCACACTACCTGCTGCTACAAATCCATCTTCATTTATTATCTTCCCTGGAAGTATAGTAGCTTGGGCTCCAATTCTTCCACCTTTTTTTACTGTAATACCTTTGAAGTGTTTGTATCTTTCTTTAGATCTTGCAGCAAAATTATCGTTGGAAGTTACAACTCCAGGTGCAATAAATACATTGTCACAAACTTCCGAATAAGCTGTAATATATACATTTGTTTCAATTTTACAATTAGAACCTACTTTAGAGAAGTTTTCTACAGCAGCTCCCCTACCTATTATTGTTTTACTACCTATAGTTACATTTTCTCTGACTGTAGCCAAATCTGCAATAAGGGTATTTTCCCCTATGACACAGCCGCAATATACTATAACTCCTGCACCTATTAAACACCCATCACTTATAACAGCTGGATCAAATTTCTTTTCATCTTTAAATATACTATTTACTGATCTCATAGGCTCTTTACCTACTACACTATTGTCATCTATTCTCACATTTGCCCCGATTTTACTTCCCTTATGTATAACTACATTATGACCTAGCATGCAGTTGTCTCCTATTGTAACCCCATCTTCAATAACTACAAACTTTCCTATACTTACATTATCGCCAACTTTGGAAGTATTTGATATATAATCTTCAGACATATTCGTTCCCCTTTTCTTGTATATTTAATAATTGAGAATGAAAGTTCCTCCATTCTCAATTATTAACTGCTACTTTTTTATTTTTTTCACTCCAACCATATCCATAGTTGAGAAATCTCCTATAGGGAATTTTACAGGCATACCTGTAAGTCTTGATTTATAAGCTGCTAAAATTATAGACATTCCCTTTTTACCTTCTTCTCCATCTATAAGAGGCTTTCTGTTATTATTTATTGCATCTATCATATCTTTGAAAAGAGGTATATGTCCAAAACCATATACCGTATCAGGATCTCCCTGCTGTGATTTTAATATTTCGTCATCCAAATCCTTATGCTTCTCAAAATCCCAGGTCTCTATTTTATTTACTGCAAGTCCACCTATGCATACGGTTCCCTTTTCCCCAAATATACTTAAAGTTTCTTCCAAATTTTTAGGATAGACACAGGCCGTACCTTCAACTATACCTATAGCTCCATTTTTAAATCTTATAACAATAGCTCCAAAATCTTCAGCTTCTATATCTCTTAAGAAAGTATCACACTGAGCATACACAGTGTCCACTTCTCCTCCCATCATCCATTGGAGTAAGTCTATGTTATGTATACACTGATTCATCAAAGTTCCACCATCTAGTTTCCAGGTACCTCTCCAAGGTGCCTGCTCATAATATCCCATATTTCTATTCCAAAGTATCCTAGCTGTACCATTTATAAGTCTTCCAAATCTATTTTCCTCAATAGCAGATCTAAGCTGCTGTACTGGTTTGTTAAATCTATTCTGATGACTTATGCACAATTTTACATTATTCTTTTTAGAACAATCTATCATATCATCTGCATCTTTTATCGAAAGAGCCATAGGTTTTTCACATATTACATGCTTTTTATTATTCATGCAGTATATTGCTATCTCAGGATGATACCCGCTTTCAGTAGCTATAGTAACTACATCTATATCCTGTTCTTTGAGCATTTTCTTATAGTCAGTGTAAACTGCTACTTCAGCGTCCCCAACTTTTTCTATGTACTCACTTTTTCTCTTTTCTGCTTTTTCTTCTACCAAATCACATACTGCTGCCAAGACAGCTTCTTCCTTATTAGCTGCTAGAGCTTCTACATGTTTGTAAGAAATTCTTCCACATCCTAAGATGGCAAATTTCAATTTACTCATAAAAACACCTCTTAAAAAGTAATATTTGTATATAATTTATAGTTTATGAATTTTTTCTCTGTTATTTTTTACATCTTTAGTAGCATTTCTTGTATCGTAAACTATTTTAGCTCTTTCTGCTATAGCTTCATAATCATAAGAGCTGTGATCTGTAGTTATAATTACTATATCAGATTCATCTATTACATCTTCCCATTTTACTGTATGGTATACTTTCCCACCACGTTTGAATTCAGGAATAAATGGATCACTTACAATTACTTCAGCTCCATTTTTCTCTAAATTATCTATTACTTTAAGGGCCGGAGACTCTCTTAAATCATCTATATCCTTCTTATAAGCTACTCCAAGAAGAAGTACCTTCGCACCATTCATAGCTTTTTTATGTCCATTCAAAAGCTTCATGGCATTATCAACTACGAATTCTGGCATAAAATCATTTATTTCTCCAGAAGTTTCTATTAATTTTGTATGATAATCATATTCTTTGGCTTTCCATGAAAGATAAAATGGATCAAGCGGTATGCAGTGTCCTCCAAGTCCTGGTCCTGGATAAAAAGCCATAAAGCCATAAGGTTTTGTTTTGGCTGCATCTATTACTTCCCACACATCTATTCCCATTCTTTTGCAAAGTACAGCCATTTCATTGGCAAGACCTATATTTATATTTCTAAAAGTATTTTCAAGTATCTTCTCCATTTCTGCTACTGCAGGACAGGATACGGTATATATTTCACTTTCCAATATATTTCTATAAAGTGTAGCTGCCACTTCTGTACATTCAGGAGTACATCCTCCTACTACCTTTGGGGTATTCTTTGTCTTATACTGTTTATTACCGGGATCTACCCTTTCTGGTGAAAATGCAAGGAAAAAGTCTTTTCCACATTCAAGTCCACCTTCTTCTAATATAGGCTTTAATATTTCTTCTGTAGTTCCTGGATAAGTAGTGCTTTCAAGTACTACAAGCATTCCCCTATGTAAATATTTTCCAACGCTTTTAGTGGAATTAACTACATATGATATATCTGGTTGTTTATATAAATCCAGTGGAGTAGGAACACATATAGAAACTGCGTCTACATCTTTTACAAAACTAAAATCTGTAGTAGCTCTAAGTTTTCCCTCTTTAACCAGCTTCTCTAAATCTGAATCCACTATGTCCCCAATATAATTATGCCCTTCATTTACTGCTTTAACTTTTTTACCTTGAACATCAAATCCAATAACTTCATACCCTGCTTTAGCTTTTTCTACTGCAAGTGGAAGTCCCACATATCCTAATCCAACTACTCCGAGCTTAGCTTTTCTATTCTCTAATTTTTCAATTAATTCGTCTCTCAACTGCGACATCTTTTTACCTCCTAGTTTAGCGTCATTTCAACTTTTTTCATTATAATGCAGCCCAATTTCTTTGTCATATTCACATACCACTTATTGTTTTTCTTTTACAATAAAGTCAAGTATATCCTTTTCTATTTTTTGTCCACACTCCTTTGGAGTTATCTTCCCCGAAGTAAGCTGCGTCATTACTTTGTTAGCATTTTGAAGAGCCTGAACTTCAGATACATTTGGCAATACTTCTCCATACTCGGACTGCTTCACAAAAGTTCTTTCCTTATTATCATTTTTCACTTCTTTTATATTATAGTCCACCTTAAATGGAGGAATTCTTCCTGTTATTTTAAAAAGTGGGGTACTAGAATGGTCAATAAGATATTTCATAAGATCCCAATCCTCTTTTTGATGTTGGGACTTGGAACTTACATAAGCTACCTGTGCCGTTACAAAGGACGTCATCTGCTTGCCATTATATTTTGGGAAAGGTACTACAGAATAATTAAGTTCCGATGTATTTAGTTCTTCAAGGTCCCAAGATCCACTTACATAGAAGCTTGTTTTCCCATTTTTAAAATTATTTCTTGCAGTTATACTATCTATATTTTGAGGCATCAGCTTATATTTCTGCACCATATCCTGAATCATAGTATATCCCTTAATTGCAGCCTCATTATTAAGTCCTATATCTTTTACGTTGTAATCTCCATTTTTCTTTTTAAATATGTACGCACCATTTGCCTGGAGAATTGGAAAACTTAAATAAAAGTTATTTATATCATACTGAAATCCCTGTTTTTCTCCCATGGAAATTAGTTCTTCTAAAGTCTTAGGTAATTTTTTAACTTTGTCTTTATTGTAATACAGTCCATAGGTTTCTATAGATATAGGTATTCCATACATTTTATTTTTAAAAGATACAGTTTCCAGTGCCGATGATATATATTTATTTTTATCTATAAAATTGTCTGGCACCTGTTCCAATAGCTTTTCATTATGAAGCTTTTCCATTCTATCATGAGATACTCCAAATTCTATATCTGGTTCCATATTACGCAAGGATGCTTCAATATAGGCTCTATTGTCTCCTTTATCCGAGTGAATTTTTACCTTGTATCCTGAGGTTTTGGACCACTGATCTGCTAAAGTCCTAAGTTCGGTTATTTCAGGATCTGTAAGATGCGACCAAATTACTATTTCCTTAACATTTTTACCTGTACCTGCAGTCTCCGATGTGCAGCCAGTTAAAAAAAGTGCAAATACCAAAATCACAGATATAAGTTTATAAAATCTCTTCATTAGAACTTTCTTCTCCTTTTCATCACATTAATTAGTAAACTTATGCAATTCTTAATTTCTTTTTAATTAAACTTATTATATTAGTGAGCTCATCTACCTTAAGCACAAGCAGCATAACTACATACACTACCACACCAACTACAATACAAACTAATAGTGCTAAAAGCTGTCCCTTAAATCCACTCAAAAAATTTCCCAGGTAACTATTTATAAAAAATATGCACACTCCCATAGTGCCTGCAGCTGCCATTATTTTCATTCCAACTTTAAACATATTGAATCCATTTACATTTCCAACTCTTTTTCTTAAATCCTTGACCAGAAGCACACAACTTACAAAGGCAGAAATTGTTGTAGCCAAAGTAAGTCCTCCTATGCCCATCTTTTTTACAAGTACTATACTCATAACTATGTTTACAGCTACACCTAAAGCACCATTTATCATAGGCGTAGTGGTATCCTGGATAGCGTAAAAAGCTCTGTTAAATACATCTCTTATGCCCCAAAATACCAGTCCAGATACCAAGAAAAGTAGTGCATCAGCAGTCATATTAACTGCCTGCCTATTAAAGGCCCCATGCATGAAAAGCACACTTATCACAGGTATTCTAAGTATAAGCATTCCTACTATAGCTGGTATTACTATGATATTTATGTTATTTACTGCTACACTTATATGCGATTTAAATTCATCGTAATTTTTAAGACTTCCATCCCTAGATAAAGAAGGATATATAACTGTAACTATTGCAGATGCAAAAGTAAAATAAACAAGCATATTTAATTTATTTGCATAATCAAGCGCTACTATACTTCCTATTGCAAGACCGGAAGCCATTCTCTTTTGAACTACTTCATTTACCTGGTTAACGCCAGTTCCAATCATAACTGGTGCAATTAAAGTAAGCATCTTTTTTATCTTAGGATCTTTTAGGTTTATTTTAAAACTATATTTATACTTATTTTTTATGAGCCATGGAATTTGTACTACTATCTGAAGCCCGTTTCCAAGCATAGTAGCTGCAGTAAGTCCTATAATTCCATAATGACTTCCAGTTAATACATAAGCTATTATAGGTATGTTCATTGCTATTCCAACTAATGCTGGAGCTGTAAAATCATCCAAAGTTTGAAGTACTGCTGTATAACCGCTGTTTAAACTCAAAAAAAGTACATTTATCACACTCATTTTAGTTAGTAGTATAGTTAAATCATATCTTTCACCTTTAAAACTAGGTGCAATAACATTAACTATATCTGTAGTGAATATCCATCCTAAAACACATAAAAACAATGAAATAATCATTAAAATATTCATTATAGAATTAGCAAATTTGAACATTTCTTCTTTGCCATTCTTACTATAACTTTCACTAAGTATTGGAATAAAAGTAGTAGTAATAGCAAGACCGAACAAATTAAACATCAAATTTGGTATAGTAAGCGACATAGTATAGGCATCCGAACTCACAGATGCTCCAAATGCGCTGGCAATAAGTGCATCTCTTACAAATCCTATTACCCTGCTTGCCATTGAAATTACCATTACTACACCAGCAGCTTTAACAAGTCCATCTTTCTTCATATTTTCCTCCAAAATTATCCTACCTGCACCTAAGCCCTACTTAAGGCATTTTTAAAAAAATATCCGCCGCATCTTTGACTTGTTATTTTCTTTCAAATGCCTAATGTCTAAATTATATCTTCAAGTATTTTATCACTAATTAATTTCATATACAACGAATTGAATATAGACAGTTAATATTTTTATTGATGTCCTAAAAATACTTTACTTAGTATAGGTATTTTATTAAGTATCCATTTGGATATTAAAATAGGTATAAATCCTACTAAAATCATTATTACAATTACAGCATTATAATTCAAACTCAACATCTGATAACATAAAACCCTGGCACCTGTTTGAGAAAACCAAGATAAGAGGTAAATATCATAGCTGTATGTTCCTATTTTTCTAAACAATTCTCCCACTGAAGTATTCACTATTAATTGAGATACAATTAAAAATATACAACTTCCTACAAGAGCTGTAACTAAATTATAATAAGGGTACACTCCCTTTACAACATCAAATAAATTCATAACTATGAGAATTATAGAAAATATTAAAACTATAGCATATTTATTTTTAATGTTTTTCAACTTATCGTAAGTATTCTTTAAATATATTCCAAAGAAAAAGTAAAATAAATAATGAACTATCCCATACACATAAAATAAGCCTATCTGCTTTGTAAACAGTAAATTCAAAAATAAAGTTATTACTAAAGTTAAGTTTATAGGTAATTTTTTAAAAATTGGTGCAACTGCAAATATAAAAAATAAAGTGTATATGAACCAAAAATATTGTATTGGAATATCTAAAGGATAAATCAATATATTTGTTATGAGACTATTTAGTTTTATAGGCCTGGCAGCATAATTATTCATATACAGTTTTATAGGCACTGCTACTAATGATACTGAAAAATATGGAACCATAAGTCTTTTGAATTTACCATAAATAAAGTTGCCATAGTCCTTTAAATTTTTTATACTATATATCTTATAGGCAAAGAAACCTGATATAACAAAAAAGAAAGGCATATGAAATGAATATATAAATTTATATATATAGGCATAAAATTCTCTGCCATTAAATTGTGAATCAGGAAATGCGTGTCCCAGCACTACTAAAAATATACCTATTCCTCTAGCTACATCCATTTCCTTATAATACTTTTTCATCACTTTTTAATCCTCCACAAGCACTAAATATAATTATACTTCTTCAGGCAGCAAGTATGCCAAAAGTAATCCAAGACCCAATCCACTAGTGAGCAATGTAGTAAGTATAGGTCCATTAAATAATGCCATTATACCTCCAAAGAGAAGAGTTGATACTAAAAGTATATTTTTATGTTCTATAGATCTTATAATTATCATTATGAAATAAAGCAATATGGCAAATAGAACTATGCCTATAATTCCAAAATTCATATAGGCGTCTCCATACCAGGTTACATTTAATCTCATGTCAGGTCTTCCATAATACACTGTAGCCATATAAAAACTAGGATCCATGTTGTATATATTTTTGAAGAAATGACCTAGTATGCCCTGAGCTAATTTCATTTTAGGGTACATAGAAAAGAAATCATAATATTCCAGTGCTATAAGCGAAGGCCATAAAAACACCCTTATAATTATAAGTAGATATATTGATAATTTTTTCAAATACAATGCTACAATTCCTAGCGCTACAGCAACGGCCATTATTTTCTCTATAAAACTTCTCTTTATTCCATATCTCAATATCATTCCAAAAAACGGTGCTAAAAGTAAAACTACAAATTGAGTCTTATATGCAGCATATCCATATAGCATAATCTGCAGCACAAAAGGTATGAATACAAGTTTATATCTTCTCTTGTATATTAAAAATGCAAGTATAAATGGATTTATTATGTTTCCAAGCCACTGTACAAAATAATCTACAAATTTTCCTGCGTGATCCCTATAATCCAGCCTTACTGAATATACATCTTTAAAAGCCTGAAGTATTTTAGTAGGCATTCCAAGCTTATAGATTATATATCCATAGCCAATTACCATAAATGATATTAAAAGTATCCAAAAAGTCTTAGGACTAATATTTATTTGAGGTATTTTGAAATCAGATTTACGCGTAAGTAAAACCCCTATTAAGCCTACTAAGGCTATTGTATATATAAATATTGGTGAATTTTTACTGTCTCCAAGTCCACTCATAATGTATACTATCAAAAGTGGTATAGTACTTAAAATTAAAAATAAAAGCCAATATAAGCTTGTCAGTTCTTGAATTCTATGAGGTAATAAAAAAACAACCGTATATATTATAACTACAAACAAAGGCAGCATAATAAGGGATCTTTTTAAAATACCCTGGTTTATTATAAAATTAAAGGACTTATAGTATTGAATTGACTGTATGTATCCAACTGCAAGTGCAGCTATTATGAATAAATATAAGACAATAGACAATATTTTGCTATCCTTATTTATCATATTGTAAATTTTATGCATCATCCAGTAACCTCCTATTTTCACTGATCACTTAAATCCTATCATTTAGATTTACCAGGCACAAGTGATTTAAAAAATCCAACTGCAGTTCCTGTGCCATAGGCAATATGCAGTGAGAAAAATAATACAAACATCAACGGCATATATTTTATACCATTCTTAGAACCTATCTTTATGCACTCAAGTATATCTATAAAGAAATAACTTCCTAATGTTAAGATTTCTATAACCTTGCTAACTAAAAATAACTTATATGTTACACCAAATACCAGTATAGTAAGAAGAAAGATTAAAGGTATAAGATGTCTTATTCTAACTATCTCTCTATTTGTAATTAGGGAATTTCCGATAGCCTTTCCATTTGCAAAATTTTGAGATATTATTTTTTTTATACTGCTCCTTGGTTTATAGTAGGATATTATATCTTTATTCTGGTATATCTTGTATCCAGCTTTTAATATTCTATTATTCATGTCATTATCTTCACTTCTAGCTAGGGTTTCATTGTAAAGTCCTACTTTATCAAATACCCATCTCCAAAAAGCTCCATTCCAAACTGTGTCTACAAATCCCTGATAGTCTTTTTGTCTAAATTTAGCCACACCTATTCCAAACTTACTTTCATGCAAAAACACAATGCAATTTTCTATATAGGATTTTGATGTTAAAAGGTAAGTAGGTCCCCCTACATTTACTACATTTTGTGATTTCAATTTATTTAATGTGTTTACACATTCACTTACATAATTTTTATCATAAAGTGCATGAGCGTCCACTCTTACAACTATATCTCCTTCTGCCATCTTTATTCCCTTGTTTAAGGCTGCGGATTGTATTTTCCTTGGATTATCTATTAGTTTAATCTTCTCATTTTTAAATTTTCCTATTATATCTCTAGTTGAATCCACAGACATGCCATCTAACACTAATATTTCAATAATATTATCATAAGTTTGATTTATTATGGAATTAAGACACTTTTCTATATGCATTTGTTCATTGTACACAGGAATTATTACTGAAACTGTATCCTCATTATACATACAAATCTCCCTCTCAGTTTTCTATGACATTTTTAAACTTATAGTAATTACTATGTAACAAAATTTGACTTGAAATGCCCATAGAAATAACTTACTTTTCATATATTTCACTTAATTTTGGTTCATTAGCCTCCCAAAAATAATTGTTCTTCAATCTTTTCATATTGTCCATTATATTTTTCTTTTCTTCTGGATTTTCTATAAGCTTTCCTATGATACTCTCTAGTTTATCCTTAAGATTGCCGCTGTCTATTCCATATCCAAAATTATTTTTACAAACTTCATATCCAAACTCTGTAACCTTATTTGCAATAACAGGAGTTTCAGTTATTATACTTTCATAGAACTTATTTGGCATAGATATAGTAGCTGTATCTCCAGGATAAAAAGCATAAGTTATGTCTATATTTCTATAAAGTTCTTCCAATTCATCTATATGATAAGCTCCTCTTATATCTACATTTGAAAATTTTTTTGAATATTCAGCAAGTTTTTCAGAGTATATTCCCCTTCCACAAACAACTATTTGCACAAACTTGCTGTATTTCTGAGAAGCATCAATTAATGCCTTCATTTCATCGTAATATCTGACAGATCCTATAAATCCAATTCTAAGTTTATCACTTGGAGTTTTTTCTATATTATTAAATAAATTTTCGTAAGGAGCATTATTTATTATATAAATATTTTTACTTATTTTACTATAAACTTCCTTCATCTTTGGCGTAACTACTATGTGAATATCTACTTTTTTTAGCATATGCCTTTCCATTAAAATAATTAAATTATATATGCATTTATTCAAAAATCCCTTTCTATTATAAAAGTACATATAGAAAAGATCATGTTCGTCATATACTAATTTCAACTTAAGTTTTTTATTTACACCAAAACCTATAAAAAGTCCATCGAAATCATGGCAGTGAAGTGCCTCAAAATCTTTATCCTTTAAATAATTATAAACATCCTTTTTAAAGTTTAAAAATTTAAAAGCCTGCTTATATCCGCTTCCATATTGAGTACTTCCAAAAAATCTTACTATTTTTATACCATCCAAATCTTCTTCAGGCTTATCAATATAAGTTCCTTCCCTATCCCAGCAAAGTATAGTAATTTTATGGCCAAGTTTTGTCAAAGACTTTGCCTCTTTATATACCCTAGGGTCAGGATCAAATCCATTTGTAAGTATCATTGCAATTTTCAATATTCTCTCACCTCATAATTTCATTGTATATCTCAATAGTTTTCTGTGCATTTCTAAGCCATGTAAATTCACTTAACACTGTTTTCTTGCCATTTTCGCCTACAATTTTAGCCGTATCCTTATGACTTAATATATAATCTATAGTACAAGCTAAATCATCTAAATCATGAGGCTGAACCAAAAATCCATTTTTTTTATCCACAATAACATCCTCTATTCCTTGACCTTTAACACCTATAACGGGTATACCACTATTCATTGCTTCTATATACACTATTCCGAAACCTTCCTGCCAGCTTGGAAGCACAAAAACATCACATTTTGAGGACATATATTTTATTACTTGAGAATGAGGTAATCTTCCTAAAAAAATTACATTTCTGTTTAAATTTAGATCATCAGCAAGCCTTTTCAAGTTTTTGTATTCCTCTCCATCACCAATTACATAATATTTTATAGTAGGATATATATTTATAAGTTTTGAAACAGCTCTTATATTCAAATCTATTCCCTTTGTCTTTATTAAAGCAGACACACTGAGCATTACATAATCTCCCTCTAACTCAACCTGTTTATCTGCTACATATTCTTCCGGATTGATTCCATTATTTATTACCACCGTTTTATTTAAAAGTTCTCTTTTTTCTACAATATTTCTTAGCTTATTACTAACAGTTATTATTTTATCTGCACTTTTCAAAACTTTGATAACATTTTTTCTGCACATATTATTCTTTTTTATTGTATATTGAAAATCCTGCCCGTGAATTGTCACTACAAAAGGCACTTTATACTTCTTACTAAGCCTTATACTTGCAAATCCTACAGGTATAGCTGTATGTGCATGTATTACATCGAACTTAAATTTTTTATATAATTTACTTATAATTTTCCTTATGCCCAGGTACATAAAAAATCCTGAGTATTGAAGAAATAACCCTGCAGGAAATTCTATATATCTAGGATAAAAAACCTCCACACCATCCAGTACCATTTTAGGCGGAATATCAATGTAGGCTTTATATTTCTTTATACCACTTAAAAAAGATGGGACATAAGGAACGGGGCACACAACTTTTACCCTACAGCCTTCGCTTATAAGCTTTTGGACTTGCTTGTGGACAAAAATGCCTAAAACGCTGTTAGAAGATGAGGGATACATATGTGAAATAACTAGTACATTCTTCATCACTGATTCATCCTTTTGCTATTTTTTCTTTTATATGTTGGTACTTTTTCTTCTATAAGTTTGATTATTTCCTCTTTATCCTCATTTATAACTTCTCTAAACTGTTTTATAGACTCCTCCACAAAATTTATATCTATTTTAACTGGTTTTTCAACAAATATCTTATCATGTTCCGTGGAAGTTAAAGCTACTTCATTCATAAGAAGTTCTTCATATAATTTCTCTCCAGGTCTTAAACCTGTATATTCTATTTTTATATCCACATCAGGTTCATACCCAGATAAAGTTATGAGATCCTTAGCTAGGTCTACTATTTTTACGGGTTTTCCCATATCAAGTACAAAAATTTCTCCCCCATGGGCTATGGCACCTGCCTGAATTACAAGCTGAGCTGCTTCAGGTATTGTCATAAAAAATCTATTTATTTCAGGATGAGTTACTGTAACGGGACCGCCGTGGGCTATTTGCTTTTTAAACAGTGGAATTACAGATCCGTTGCTTCCTAAAACATTTCCAAATCTTACAGCTACATACTCAGTTTCACTAACTTCATCAAAAGCCTGCACCATAATCTCACAAAATCTCTTTGAAGCACCCATAACGTTAGTTGGGTTAACTGCCTTATCCGTACTTATTTGAACAAACTTATCCACTTTAAATTCATCACAACATTTTAGTACATTATAAGTACCAATTATATTATTCTTCACAGCTTCTGCCGGATTACCTTCCATAAGTGGAACGTGCTTGTGAGCAGCTGCATGAAAAACTACTTCAGGTCTATATTTGTCAAATATATTTCTTAATCTGTGTTCATCTCTTATAGAAGCTATAATTATAGTTTTATCTAATTTTGGATAATTATAGTTTAACTCCATTTGCACATCATAGACGTTATTTTCATATATATCTAGTATCAAAATCTGTTTTGGACCAAATCTAGCTATCTGTCTGCACAGCTCAGAGCCTATAGATCCTCCACCACCTGTGACCATTATAACCTTATCCTTTATGTACTTATTTATATTTTCATTGTTTAACTTTACTTCTTCTCTTCCAAGAAGGTCTTCTATGTTTACATCTCTTAATTTGCTCATATTTAAATTTCCATCTATCATTTCATATATGCCCGGCAAAGTTTTAAGTTTGCATTTTGTAGTTTTACATATATTTATAATTTCCTTTTTAGTTTTGATATCTGCAGAAGGCATTGCAATTATTATTTCTTCTATACTTTTTTCTCTACATATTCTTGGTATGTCATCTCTTCCACCTAAAACTTTTATACCATTTATTAATTTTCTTCTCTTTGCTTCATCATCATCAATAAGCCCAATTACATTGTAATTAAAATTTCTGTGCTTTTTTATCTCCTTTATGAGCACAGCTGAAGCATCCCCTGCCCCAATTATAAGGAGTCTTTTATTTCTGACCCCTTTATACTTTTCTACACTTTTATCCTCAGATATCTTATATATAAATCTTATTCCACCCAATGCCAGTACAGATAGTATCCAGAAAATTATATGTACAGTATATGGAAATCTATAATACCTATTTTCAAGGAATTTATAATTTATAAAATAGCTGTAAATTACAAATATAACATTGGATGCCGAAACGGAATATACAATAGAAATTAATTCTTCTACGGATGCATATTTCCATATACTATTGTATAAATTAAAAAATTTGTTAAATACTAAAGTTACAATTACCACAGGAATAGCTGAAATTTTTAAAAATATTACATATTCCTGTGGTATATTAAAATCAAATCTAAGTAATAAGGAAAAATATAAGGAAAATATAAGAAATAATATATCATATGCTATGAGTTTTTTGTCTTTTAGCATTTCAACACTTCCTAAATTATTGTAAAAATTTTATATAAAAACTCTCTTTATCTATTTTACATCATAAACAAAATTATTCAACATATTTTTTAATAGGTATTGTCATATATCACATAATTTAATACTGCTGCTCTATTTCACCAGCAGTATTGGTAAATTAATTAATTTTTTGTTACTAAATAAGTTACATCTATAAATTTAAAAATTATAGATGTAACTTTACTAGATCCTATTCACTTTGAGAATTGGAAGTTAACTCATCATAAACTTCTTTAAATAATTTTTGTTCTTTTAATTCCAAAAGATATTTCATAAAAGGTTTCTTTAGTTCATCCCTTTTTAATGCATATTCCACAGTAGCCTGTAGAAATCCAAGTTTGTCTCCCACATCATACCTTCTTCCTTCAAAATTATATGCATACATAGCTTCATTTTGAGCTAAGGTTCTCAGGGCATCTGTAAGTTGAATTTCTCCTCCCTTTCCTGGGGTGGTGTTATCTAATATTTCAAATATGGAAGGTGTTATTATATATCTTCCAAGTATGGCTACATTAGATGGCGCTTCTTCTACTTTAGGTTTTTCTATTAAATCCTTAACTTTATATACCTTATCTTCTATATACATTCCTTTTACTATACCATATCTATATACATCTTCTTTAGGGACTTCCTGTACTCCTATAATTGAAGTTTTATATTCATCAAAACATTTTATAAGCTGTTTTAAGCAAGGTTCTTTACTATCTACCACATCATCTCCCAGCATTACTGCAAAAGGTTGATTTCCCACAAAAGTTTTTGCACAACCTATTGCATGTCCAAGGCCCTTAGGTTCCTTCTGCCTTATGTAATATATATCTGCCATATTTGATATATCCTGTACCATTTTCAAAAGGTCCTTTTTATCTTTATTTTCTAATTCTTGCTCCAATTCTACCGATTTATCAAAATGATCTTCTATTGCCCTCTTGTTTTTTCCTGTTATTATTAAAATTTCTTCTATTCCAGATGCTACTGCTTCTTCTATAATATATTGAATAGTAGGTTTATCTACTATAGGAAGCATTTCTTTAGGTTGTGCTTTTGTAGCCGGCAAAAATCTCGTTCCAAGTCCAGCAGCCGGTATTATAGCTTTTTTTACATTCACCTTAAAGTCTCCTTTCTAACTTAGGCATTTGAAAGAAAATAACAAGTCAAAGATACGGCGGATATTTTTTATCCGATGACTACCCGCTCTAATACTCCCACGCACTCTGTGAAAGCGACTGTCACCAAATCGAAGAATTTGGTTCTACTGGCACAGTATGATAAAAAATAGACTAACATACTGACTGGTTATTTCTTTGAAAATGCCTTATTTTACACAAAATTATTTTTTCGTAATTTTATTGATAAAATTGTCTACTTCAATAACTACTTCATCCTTAGGATTTAGTTTCTTTGCAATTTCCAGATGTTTTTTTGCATCCTGTAAATTTCCGGAGTCCAAATAACACATTATAAGATTGGTACAAATTTCTACAGATCTAGTAGCTTCAAATGCCTTTCTCAAATAAGCTATAGCCTTTTCATAGTCTCCAATAGATGCATAATTTATGCCAAGTTCATTTACAATTTCTACTATACTGCTGTCTATATTCAATGCTTCATTTAAGTAATAAATTGCTTTTTCATAATTTTCTAATTTTCTATATCCCACAGCTATATAGTAATACAAGGAAGCATTGTCTCCAAAAACATCCTTAAGAGGTATTAACAGTTTTAAAGCTTCCTCAGGGTTATCCTCTAAAAGTTCTTTTCCCCTGTCATAGTGTACAATGGACTTAAGTTCTTCTTTCATATCTGTTATCTCTAAGGTTTCTTTTCCACCTTTTGCTATATAGTTATTTATATAAAATAATGCCTTTTCATAATCTTTCTCCTCCCTTTTAATAAGGGATTCGTAAAGATAGGGTAGTGCATAATTTTCTTTATACTCAGCTCTTTTTAATATTTCCAATTCCTCTTCCTTATAAATTTTATTGGTTTTTCTGATTTCGTCTGCCAAAACTATAAGTTTGTCATATATTTCTGTAGAATCTTCTATGGTAGATAATCCCTTTAACAGTATGTAGGCCTCTTCATATTGTTTGTCTTTAACATTCTTTGCTATTATGCCTTTTATAAATCTAATGTATTCATTATTTTCAGCTATTATACTTTTATAATCCCTGCTAAACCTAAAATTTTCATCTGCACCTAATACATAAAACATACCTTCAATAAAATACCCTAGTGGTATTTTATCCATATTGTTTTTTAATTTAACATTGTCAACTATATTTTTAGAACTTAGAGGCAAATATACATCTTCCGGAATCTTAAATTTAAACATTTTTTCCAAGTTTTTTTTACTCACTTCTACAAATAGTAATTTAGATAATTTTTCTGCAAAATGTGATTTTATATCCATCAATTTACCACCTACACAATTTATTAGTAATTTACATCTTCAATTATTTTCATAACTCTTTTTTCAAACATATTCATCTTTTCTTCAGCATCTTTTAAACTATTTCCTATTATTGAAAGATAAATTTTTATTTTAGGTTCTGTTCCAGAAGGTCTAACTACAAACCAGGACTTATCTTCCATAATAAATTTAATCACATTTGACTTAGGCAAATCTATTTTAGTCTCATTTATATTCACTAAATCTTTTTCCACACTTAACTTATAGTCTAATTTTTTAACTATTTTTACATCGCCAAGGGTCCTTTTCATGGAATGCCTCATATATTGAAGAATTTTTTCTATTTTTTCATGACCTTCTCTTCCTTTAAGTTCTAGAGAAATCAAGCTTTCCTTGTAGAATCCATATTTTTTGTAAAGCTCCAGCAGAGCTTCATAAAGACTTATACCCTTCATTTTATAATACAATGTCATTTCACATATAAGGGTAGATGCAATTACAGCATCCTTATCTCTTACAAAATCTCCTGCCAGGTAGCCGTAACTTTCTTCAAATCCAAATATATACTCTTTATCCCCTCTGCTTTTAAATTCTTTTATTTTTTCTCCTATATATTTAAATCCAGTTAAAACATCTACCAGTTCCACTCCATATTCTTTTGCTATATCTGCAGCCATTTCTGTAGTAACTATAGTTTTTACTACAGCACCATTTTTAGGCAACTTGTTAAGCTCTTTTAAAGATGAAAGAATATAATGGGTTAAAAGAGCACCTACTTGATTTCCAGTAAGTGTCTTATACTGTCCTTCTACATTTTTCACAACTATTCCTATCCTATCGCAATCCGGGTCTGTTCCAAATATTATATCTGGTTTTATAGTCTTTGCCATATCTAAAGCCAGTTTAAAAACCCTAGGATCTTCTGGATTAGGGTATTCTGCTGTTGGAAAACTTCCATCAGGACTTTCCTGCTCCTTTACTACAGACACATTTTCATATCCAAGTTCTTTAAGTGTTCTTCTCACTGGAATATTACCGGTTCCGTGCAGTGGGGTGTATATTATTTTTAAATCTTTTGCATGGGATTTTATAAGATCTTTCCTTATAGCTAGATTCTTCACTTTCTCTATATAGGATTTATCTATATCATCTCCCAGCATGTGAAGTATGCCTTTGTTTTCAGCTTCCTTTAAGTCCATACATTTTATTTCTGAAAAATCGTTGATACTTTCTATGAAGCCTAGTATTGCATTTGCAAAATCATCTGTTACCTGTCCGCCATCTTCCCCATACACCTTATATCCATTATATTGTTTTGGGTTATGTGATGCTGTTATAACAATACCTGCCTTGCTCTTAAGTTCTCTTACTGCATAGGAGAGCATTGGTGTAGGATGGAGGGTTTTAAAAAGATTTACTTCTATTCCATTGGCACACAAATTACTTGCAGCAGCCTGTGCAAACTCTTTGGACATTATCCTACAATCATAAGCTATACATACGGAAATATTTGTATTATATTTTTTTGTGAGATATTTAGACAATCCTTCTGTAGCTTTTCCCACAGTATATATATTCATTCTATTGCTGCCCAGACCTATTATGCCTCTAAGGCCTCCTGTGCCAAACTCCAAATCCTTATAAAACCTGTCTTCTATTTCCTTTTCATCTTCTATATTTTTTAATTCTACTTTTCCATCCTCATCTATGTAAGGCGAGTTTAACCAATATTCGTATTTTTCTCTATACATATTTTTACCTCCTATATGCAATATTTAACATTTACTATTATACTATAAACTGTATCTAAAAACATGTATACAACCATATTTTTACCTCATAATATATATATAACTTATTTCTTAATTTTAGGTTAATTTATTTATATCAATTTTATAGTAGTATTTGTTGAATCTATAAGTAGATTAACATATAATGATATTAGTTTTTATTAAGATTATCCCTTTAATTTCAAGTATTAAAGGGTATTTTTTGTGAAGGAAGGTGCTTTATCAAGGTGTATAAATTAGATCAAAGTGAAACTCCACTGTTTGACGCATTAATGGAATACGTAAATAGGAATACCATACCTTTTCATGTGCCAGGTCATAAAAAAGGGAATGGTATAGACAAAGAGTTTAAAAATTTTATGGGAGAAAACCCCTTTAAAATTGATGTTACCGTATTTAAATTAGTGGATAGTCTTCACCATCCTACTGGTCCAATAAAAAGGGCACAGCAATTAGCTGCAGATGCCTATGGCTCCGATGCCGCTTTTTTTTCAATACATGGAACATCTGGAGCTATACAAACAATGATTATGTCTGTAGTGAATTCCGGAGATAAAATAATAATTCCAAGAAACGTGCATAAATCAGTTACTGCTGGAATTATATTAAGTGGTGCAATACCCATATATATGCAGCCCGAACTAGATAAAACTGTAGGAATTGCACATGGTGTTACTCCTGAAACTGTAGAGGAGACTTTAAAACAAAATCCTGATGCAAAGACTGTTTTAATTATAAATCCCACCTATTATGGGGTAGCTGCAGACATTAAAAAAATATCAGATATAGTACACAGTTATGATATCCCTTTAATTGTAGACGAGGCCCACGGACCACACCTTGGTTTTAATGATAATTTACCAACATCAGCTATGCAAGCTGGTGCCGATATGTGTTCCCAAAGTACTCATAAAATAATAGGGGCTATGACTCAGTGTTCACTACTCCAAGTTCGTTCAGAGCGTATTGATATACACAGGGTCCAACAAGTTTTATCTCTACTGCAAACAACTTCACCTTCTTATGTTTTAATGGCTTCACTAGATTGTGCCAGGAGACAAATAGCTCTCCATGGGAAAGAACTGCTGGATAAAGCCATTTATCTGTCAAGTTATGCCAGATATAAAATCAACAACATCCCAGGATTCTACTGTTTTGGAGAAGAAATAGTTGGCAGCCCTGGGGTAGTGTCCCTTGATCCTACGAAAATAACCATAACCTGTAGGGATTTAGGCATTACAGGTTACGACTTAGATATGATCTTATCAAACAAGTATCATATACAAATGGAACTTTCAGATTTATATAATGTTTTAGCTGTTGGTTCTTTTGGAGATACTAAAGAAAATATGGATGCTCTTATAAATGCACTAGAGGAAATAAGCAGGGAATATTTCGGTAGAGGAAACAGAAAATCAGACTTTCTGGATATACCTCCTATACCAAAGCAATTAAAAATTCCAAGAGATGCCTTTAATTCTGAAAAAACGCCAGTATTATTAAAAAACAGCATAGGTATGATAAGCGGAGAATTTTTAATGGCCTACCCTCCTGGAATACCTGTACTTTGTCCGGGTGAGGAAATAACAAAAGAAATTGTAGACTACGTAAAAAAACTAAAAGATACTGGATTGTATGTTCAAGGTACAGAAGACCCTGAAGTAGAATATATCAAAGTAGTAAAGTAATGTATTTCTCAAACAAAAAATTGAAATATACCACAGTATATGCTGACAAATTTCATTACAATAAAAACTTTTAATTTTGTCAGCATATTCCTAAGTATAAGTTCAATTTTTAGTTATAAATATTATTTTAGCTTTTATAGATAATATTTTAGGCATAAACTACTTATAAATATATTATACAATGATCTCTAAAGTTAAAAATAAAATTACACGCAGATATATTTTTTACAATAATGAAGCACATTTAAATATTTTGTACATAAGTCTTAGTAAAAAATTCATGAAAATCTAAGAACTTTTCAACTGTTTGAGGTACGAGTTTTCAAAAGTTCTTAGATTTTTTTAATTTTTTGCTTAGACTTATCAAAATATTTAACGAGCTGAAGGTTGTAAAAAAATATTCGGAGTGTAATTTTATTTTATTTATGTTTGATAGAAATGTATATTAACCATCGTATTAGATTTATGAAGAGCTCTTCGGGAGGTATATGATGAAGATAGATGAAAGTAATTATATAAGCGAACTAAAGCGAAAAAATAGCAAAGCATTGGATTATACATATTCAAAATATGTTGGGTTGGTATATAAGGTAGTATTTGATTTATTAAAAGATACAGCATCTAAGCAGGATATTGAGGAGTGTGTGAGCGATATTTTTACATCACTTTGGAAAAATGCCACCAAATATAATGATAATATCACAACTTTTAAAAAATGGCTTGTTGCTATATCAAAATATAAAGCAATTGACTACATAAGAAAGCTAAAGAAAACACCTAAATCCATTGAACTTAAAGAGGATACCGCAATATCCAATGATAATATTGAGAAAAAAATCATTCAAACTAATGATGTTAATACTATTATAGGTATTATAAAAAATATGAGTGAAACCGACAGACAAATATTTATTAAACGGTATATTTTAAATGAAAATATTAATAATATTGCTGAATATTTAAAATTGCCCAGAACTGTAATTGATAATAGATTATCTAGAGGTAGAAAATTTATAAAAAATAAATGGGAAAAGCTTATGGGGAGGTAATTATATGGGAACTGTAAATAATAATGAAGATGTTATATTTGAGTTACTAAATTATGCCGAAATTGATGATAAGTTTGATGAAAACTTTGAATTAGATGATTTAACCTCAAAAAGAATTAAAAAGAACCTTAAAAAGAAATTACAAAAAAGAAAGAACAAAATAAAATATGCTGTTACAGCATGTATACTAATATGTTTAAGTACCGCTGCAATAAGTAATCCTACCTTAGCTGTTAATATAAAGGAATCTCTAATACAATCAATAGCAAATATACGAGGTGATTATGCCAACTATAAAAAATATACTCAGCACGTTAGTCTAACAGCCTATGACAAAAATATTAAATTTATAATTAATGAAATAGCAAGTGACAATAATAAAATTATGATTTCTTATTCTATCATCGGTGACAATAGTTTAAAAAATACATTGAAAGTTCCAGGTGGAATTATGGGAATATTGAAAATTAATGAAAAAGATTTTACCTTTGGTGATTCTATAGGAAGTGAAAATCAAATTGATGATAAAAGATATGATGGTGTTATCGAAATACATAACATGCTACCTAACTTTCCAAATACATTCTATTTATCTATTAATATTACTCAAATAGCTGGCTTAGACGGTAACTGGAAATTCAATATCAAAATAGATAATAAGGAGATAGAAAAAGAAACTAAGACTTATAATGTTACTAAAAATATTAACATTGGAACTACGAAGTATACAATAAAAAGGATATGTATCACCCCCTTATCTACTAGTATAGAAGTTGATGGAGATATTTCTAGACATTCTTGTTTTTTATTTGATGATACTGGTAATGTGATAAATTCTCAAAGCGGCTCTGAAAATGGATATGATGGAGAACTTTATTATAATGCATTAACAAATCGTAATACAAAATCACTTACTTTTTTGCCTTTTGACTATAATGAAAATTATGTACCCAATCCAAGATTTTATAATATGGATAAACTTCCACTTGAACTACCTCAAGGAGAACTAGGAAAATTAATAGTGAACAAACTAGAATGGGATAATGATGTTTTAAAAGTTTACTATTCTGCTGAAGGAAAAATACCCATTGAGCAATCAAGAGGATTACTTTTATTAGATGAACAAAATAATAGTGACATAATCAGTGAAAATAGATTTAATACTAACATAAATCAATCAAATCAACATAACTTTATAATGTATTTTAAAGGTGTAAATAAGGGTAAAAAATATAAAATAGGTACATCAAATCTAGAAGATTTTTATAAATTATACGATGATTCTAAGTTTACCATAAAATTAAAGTAATCAATGTATTGAAACAAGGCGTACTAACAAGTAATACGCCTTTTCTTTTCGCAATCCACTTATAGCATCAAACTGGGATCTAATGTTAATTGTAATAATTGGAGGTTTAATATCATCAGCTTATCAGATTAAAAATAAGGTTATTTCTCATCATTCTTTTGCTCGTAGTTTTATTGCCATTGCATTGTTTACAGCATTTATTGCATTCTTAATAACATTTCTCTTTTTAAAATAATTGTTGGTTTTATGGCTGTGTTTATTAAAAATCATTACATAACTCAACTTTCACACATACAAAATTTTGACTTAATATAAGAAGAAAGTCTATCTATCATAAATTTATAATACATCAACATAATATTTGTATTACGAACGTAAAAACACCGTAAAATTTTTTAAATAATACGGCGTTTCAGTAAATTATTCACTTTTTAATTGTTACGTTAAATAAGAAGATTGTTCATTAACTTTGATGCTCATACTGAACCAACCATCTGCTAAATGTATCCATAAATTTATGAATAACACCTAAATTGACTATCATAATTATAAAACCTAAAATTGAGTAAAAAATAACTGTATTCAATATGAATAATTGCATTATATGCTTAATAATATACATACAAATAGGCAAACAAATAATACTTGTAACAATGGCGGGAACATATTTCCTTACAATCAATGTTTGAAAGCAATGTACTACTAAATGTAAAGTAAAAGCAATAAATAAACCTAACCACAGGCTATACCAATTCATCACATAGGAAATAACTGTTATTGTGCTAATTAATATAAATTCTTCTGCTACTCCGAATGCAAAAGATGATGTTGTAATATTATCAAAATGGGGTAATAACTTTTTTGATAACATAGGAAATTTTTTACACAAATAGCGTCTATTTTTGCTTATCCAAACTCGCATGAAAATTATTTCCTCAAAATCATGGAAAATGAAAAGTATAGGAAAAAACCATATAATTACTTGGATATTATTCATTCATCAGCACCTCTTAATATACCATTATATAAGAAGATTATACATTAATATTATCATAACAGTTTCATTCATATAATTCTATAAGTGTATTTTATAAATATTTAATCAGGGTATTTTATAAAGCAATATTGCCTCAAGTCTATCTCATCTTTTGCTATAGTTTTGACTAGATTGAAACCAAAGTGTTCGTAGATTGGTATATTGTTTGGGTTATTTGATTCTAAAATTATAGGTATATTATTTTCATTACAATAGTTTAATGTTGGTGCAATCAATTTTCTGAAAACACCTTTACCACGATCTTCATTTGCAATAGCAATTACTTTGATGTAATAATAATTACTTTTGATAAATTCTTTTTGCCATTTTAAATTAATAACCTTTAAAGCATTTTTTACATTGGATGAATATATCTTAAAATCTTTTTTCCCGAGAACGCGAAATACTCTAGGGCTTGCCATTAAATTTAGTATTAGTGTTCTAAAACTTTTATAATTCTTTTTTTCATAACCAATTATTACAGAATTAAGCTTATCATCTAAACTAAATATCTCTATTGTTTTTTCAAAAATAGGTAATTGAGTCATAAATAGCTTTTCTAAAAATATTTTTTTATCATCTATCCCTTTTGTCTGCATAATAACCAAAGGATCATTAATAAAACATTTTGTTAAAAGTCTAGCTATTGACTCAATTTGATTTTCATTTATTCTTATCATAGCAGCTCCTCCATATACAATGGCACTAAAATGTTTTTTAACTTTTCCACTTTTTACTCCATTTATCTAATTTTTATTTCTATATCATTATTTGCTATTCTACATTACATGTTAGTAATTATATCATTAATTCATTAAAATGACATAAATGGATAGAAATAAATTTATTTTTTCAGCACCGCATTATTTAATTATCAAAGAACATCTATATATTCAAATTTATTGATTTATACATATAAATCTCAAACTGCGAAAGTTAAGTATATAACATACTTTATATAATGTTTCATATTTGAAATAGATTTATATAAGTCAACTTTAGCTATATACTCCATTCAAGCAAGCTATCTATAAAGTATTCTACCATCTATATTTTTAACAGACTTACATCCTGTTAAAACCATAGCTGATTTTAGTTCACTCTTTAAATTTTCTACATAAACCTTTACTCCTTCTCTCTGTCCTCCAAAGGATGCAGTTACAAAAGGTCTTCCTATAAGTACAGCATCTGCCCCTAGTGCAAGCATTTTAAGTACATCTACACCACTTCTCACACCGCCATCTGCAAGTATTGTAACCTTGCCTTTAACTGCCCCCGCTATCTCTGGAAGTACTTCTGCCACTCCAGGAGTTTGATCTAAAACTCTTCCACCATGGTTTGAAACAACTATGGCACTTACTCCAGCTTTAACTGCAAGTTCTGCTTCGTCTGGAGTCATTATTCCCTTTAATATAAAAGGAAGTTTTGTGCTTTCCACAACTTCTTTTATTTCTTCTATAGTCTTAGGTCCTACAGGTTTTCCATGAAGTGCTAAAGTTATCAATCCTGCGGCATCTATATCCATACCTACTGCAAAAGCCCCTGCTTTTTCAGCAAGTTTTATTTTACTTATAACATTTTTATTTTCCCAAGGTTTTATTATAGCTATGCCTTCTCCATTAAATTCTTTAAGCTTTTCAAGATTAGTTATAAGGAAAGAATCCACTGCAGTATCTCCTACCATAGGATATATACCTGCATCCAGGCATCCTCCTATAACCCAGGAAATATACTCTTCCTCTGTAAACTTTCCACCCATATTCAGTGTAGTTCCTGATACAGGTGCTGCAAAAACAGGTATGTCCATCTTTTTTCCAAATAACTCTATTGAGGTGTCAGGATTTTTAGCATCATGTATAACTCTCATGTTTAATTTACATTTGTTTAGGGAATTAAAATTTTCTTTAAAAGAATCTCCTGTTCCCTTTCCTCCCATGCCTGGAACTTCTCCAGCACAGGTCTTTCCATTACAGGCAGTACATACCCTGCAGCTTCCATTTAAATTTTCCCTTGCATTTTTCAATACATCTTTATAGTTCATAACAATGCCGCCAAATATTGAGTTTATTAATATTTAGCAGTTCTTCACCCCTTTCAAGTAATATTTTATTAAAAACAACTCATTTTATTTAAATATTGAGTTTAGGCATTTTCAAAGAAATAACTAGTCAGTATGCTAGCCTATTTTCTTTCAAATGCCTTATTTAAATCATCTTCTCCATATATTTTTATATGGTTTTTGCTTAAAAGCTCCGCTGTTACCCCAGAACCCTCTATAATATTTCCACTAAAACTTCCATCATAAATTTTACCAAAACCACAGGAGGGACTTTTAGACTTTAACACAGCTTCTTTTATATTACATGCCTTAGCTACTTTTAGAGTTTCATAGGCTCCCTTTAAAAATTCACTTGTAAAATTTTCTCCATCGTAACTTACTACATCAGCTTTTTCGTTTATCACATCTTCACCTGTGCCGCTGCATATTTCGCAGGGATTTCTAGGAGTCTCTAGTCCACCTAACTGTTCTGGGCATAACGGCAGCGCCTTTCCTTCTTTCATGAGACTTAGTACTTTTTCACAAAGGTTATTTCCTCCATTATATCTAGTATTAATGCCACACAAGCATGCACTTACTAATATCATTCCAGCCACACTCCTTATTTCAATTCAACTATTGTAACTCCTGTGCCACCTTCACCATATTCTCCAAGCCTGTGATTCTTTACATGAGAATGCTTCTTTAACATATCAGTTATAGAATTTCTAAGCACTCCGGTACCCTTACCGTGTATTATAGTAACTTCTTTAAGTCCTCCCATGTATGCATCATCTAAATATTTATCTACAGTATAGGTTGCTTCTATAGAGTCCATTCCCCTTAAATCCACTGAACTTGAAACATTTCTTAAATTTAATTTGGCTTCCCTTTTTAATTTTTTCTTTTCACTTTTTGCATCACCACTTGAGGCTCTCAATTCTTTCAATTTTACACTTATTTTCATGATTCCTGCTTGAACCTGTACTTCCCCTTTGCTGTCAGGTTTAGATAATACTACTGCTTTTTGATTTAATGAAGGTATGAATACTTCCTGACCTTCTTTTACAGATTTAAGCTCTTCTCCACTGTTATTTTTATTATCATACAATTTTTCTTCAGTTTTCTCTAATCTATCCTTGAGTTTTTTTCTGTTTTCCTCTAATTTATGTCTTACAGAAGAGGTATATCCCATTCTTTCCAGTTCTCTCATATCCTTTAGGATTTTATCTGCTTCTTCTTTAGAATTTCTTATTATTTCCTTTGCCTCTCTCTGCGCTCCAATAATAGCCTTATCTCTTATATTTTGAAGTTTGCTTGCTTTTTCTTCATACTTTTCTTTAATTTTAGCTGCCTCACCTTTTAGCATTTCCGCTTCTCTGGCAAAAGTTTCAGCTTTTGATCTCTTTTCCTGGAGGCTTTGAATTAAATCTTCAAATTGCAGAGCATCACTAGCTATGTTTTCTCTAGCATCTTCTATTATAAACTCTGGTAGTCCAAGTCTTTTTGATATTTCAAAGGCATTAGACTTTCCCGGTACTCCTATCATAAGCCTGTAAGTAGGTCTCAAAGTTTCTACGTCAAATTCTACAGATGCATTTTCTACTCCCTCATTTTTTAAAGCATATACTTTTAGTTCACTGTAATGAGTTGTAGCCACCATAGTGCATCCTCTTTTTCTTAAATTTTCAAGTATGGATACTGCAAGAGCTGCACCTTCTGTAGGATCAGTACCTGCACCTAATTCATCAAACAACACAAGAGATTTCTCATCAGACTTTTCAATAATGTTTACTATATTAGTCATATGTGATGAAAATGTAGATAAATTCTGTTCTATGCTCTGCTCATCTCCAATATCTGCAAATACCTCTGTAAAAAATCCCACAGTAGAATTCTCCCTGGCAGGTATCATAAGCCCGCTCAATGCCATAATATGTAAAAGTCCTATGGTTTTAAGAGTTACAGTTTTTCCTCCTGTATTAGGACCTGTTATAACTAAACAGCTAAAATTCCTACCTATATATACATCCATAGGTACTACTGTTTTTTTATTTATAAGTGGATGTCTACCTTCTATAATATTAACAATTCCATTTTCACTTACATCTGGAATATTTCCATTTAACTCACTGCCAAATTTAGCTTTCGCAAATATAAAATCAAGCTCCCATATTATATTTGCATTTCTTTCAACTACAGTTATATTGTCATATATTTGCTCACACAGTTCAGCTAATATCCTATCTATCTCTGCTTTTTCCTTTAATTTTAGTTCCTTTATTTCGTTATTCAAGTTTACAAGTCCCATAGGTTCTATATAAAGGGTTGCCCCACTTGAACTTTGATCATGGACAAGTCCCGGTACGGATGACTTATTTTCCGCTTTTACAGGAAGCACATACCTGTCTCCTCTCATAGTATACAAGTTATCCTGCAGGTAATCGGAGTAACTTCTTATAAGTGAATTTACCCTATCCCTTACTGAAGCATTTTTATCTTTTAAACTTTTTCTGATATTGTAGAGAAGAGAGCTTGCCTTATCAGATATTTCCTCTTCACTTTCTATGCATATAAAAATTTCATCTTCCAAATTTTTTAAAGGAACAATACCTGCACATATATCTTCTATAATTTGAAAATGTTCTTCATCTTCTTTGACAGTTATATACTTCTGAATTCTCCTTGCAGCCCTGAGTATTGCTCCTATTTTAAGAATTTGTCCCGGCATTAATGTAGAACCTTTTCCTGCCATTTTTATACCCTGTCTTACATCATAAACCCCTTCAAAAGGAGGATTGCCTTTAGTTACAAGAAGTTTTAAAGCTTCTCTTGTTTCCTGCAAATGTTCCCTCACTTCATATAGGTTGTCATAAGGACTTAATTTTTCTATTAAATCTTTAGCTGCTCCAGTATTTGCATAATTTTTTAATTTTTCCTTTACTTTATAAAATTCTAAAACCCTTAATGATTTTTCGTTCATTTAAATTTACCAATCCCTTCAGATCAAATGACTTTAATTTTGTGTTACCAATAGCCTTACTCTATACTATTTTTATAATGTCCTCTGGTAAACTCACTAAAATCACCATGAAATTCTTCTTTTTCAAACCATTCTAACATTTTTTTAGTCTGGCTATAATCTTCATCAATAAAATCTACTCTAAAGCTATCAATTCCCATATTTCTAAGTTCCTTTATGTTTGGTATAAGGTTAGTTGCAGCGGAATTATATATGTAACTCCTGCAAAATTCATCCGTATTTAATGGAAATTCTTTTTTCTTTCTGTCTATAAGAAAGAACTCCCTACCATTACAAGCGCCTTTACAATTTTTAGAAGTAGTTTTGCCTCCAAAAGTGCTTCCTATAGGGCAGTACTCACTTACCATAAGTTCCACTTTCCCATATACAAACATTTGAGCTTTAAAACTACTATTTTTAATTAATTCATTTATTTCAGGTTTACTTAATTCCACACTTAAACAAGAGCCATTTGTAATTTTACTATAAAAATCCAAAGTACAGCTGTTTGTTATGTTTAACTTATAGTCACCTAATATATTTAGCTTATTTCTAAACTTACTTATTATACCTAAGTTTGCAGTAACTATGCCTTCAATTTTATCTAAGTTTTCATCTATAAATCTCTCTATATAATTAAATTCACTTTTAACTATATTGGGAATCTTAATATATATTTTTTTAGATTCAAGATGATTTAAATTATTTATTTTAATTTGTTTAAACGGATTTATACATATATATTCAAAACCTGATTCCATGACTGCCTTCAATTGATCGTTAGTACTTACAAATACCATTTTAGGTGGCAAACATACTTTGTGAAAATTATTTTTCAGTTCAGGTTCTTCATATATTTTTTCATTTGAAATACTGTTTTTCTTATTTTTATTTAGTATGTATTGCTTGATTTCATCTAAAAGCCTTCTCCTAATTTCATTTAAATCAGATATAGGCAAAAACCCAGATTGAAATATTTCAAATTCTATACTATCAAACCTAAATATATTATTTCCAGTCTTATTTAAACTTTTGCATATTCTCTCTTTGCTCAAGGGCTGCTTTAGAGCCTCTTCTACTATTTGTCCTTCCACTTTAAAATCATTTTTATCGTAGTCACAATGCAAGATAACTGGTTTTCCCACTTCAAATTGTATTTTTAAACATAAGTTAATTTTTCTACCATAGTGATCTTTATATATCTTTTCTAACTTTTCAAGCTGAATTGAATCAGAAGTTTTATATACCCTATCTCCTGATTTATAATTTGCTGGAAAAATTTTGACTTTTTCTCCCTTATAAGCCCTTGTAGTTTCTTTTCCTAACTTCACTAGTTTAGAAATAGTAAAACCACCAGCTCCAATTCTCACTCCATCTCCTTTTGATATATCCTCAGTCAGTAGAATGGTTTTATCACTATTTACTTTACCTATTTCAATACCTGTATTCTTAGGGAAAGAATAAGACATCATATCTTTTCCTTTATTTTTATATAAATAAGCTTCTGAAAATCCCTGTCTATTAAACAATTGCAAAAGTCTTTTTTTACTACCCTCCATATAAGATAAATCCTTTAATTTTTTGCCATCTTGGTAGAAGTTGTCAATTACATTTCTATATTCCGATACAACTCCTGCTACATATTCCGGTCTTTTCATTCTTCCTTCTATTTTCAAGGAACTTGCTCCACTTTCTATTATTTCTTCAATGTTTTCAATAGTACACATATCTTTTGGACTCAAAATATATCCTTTATACTTACTGCCATCTTGCTTATTTGCAATTTCATAGGGAAGTCTGCAGGGCTGGGCACATCTACCTCTATTTCCACTTCTTCCACCAATCATACTGCTCATAAGGCATTGTCCTGAATAACAAATACAAAGAGCACCATGTATAAATATTTCCGTTTCTATCGGAAGAGTTTTAGATATATATTTTATTTCTTTTAATGAGAGTTCCCTAGAAAGCACTATTCTTTTATAACCTAATTTGCTTAAAAACAAAGCAGCTTCTACATTATGTACTGTCATTTGAGTAGAAGCATGAAGATCAAGTTCAGGAAGCTTTTTTCTTAAAAGAGATGCCAATCCAATATCCTGTATAATAAGGGCATCTACTCCTACATTATACAAAAATTCAGCATACTTACAAGCTTCTTTTAACTCCTTTTCTTTCATTATAGTATTTATAGTAACGTGTACTTTTACATTATATAGATGGCAGTATTCTATTGCCTCTTTCATAGTCTTCTTATCAAAGTTAGAAGCATAAGCCCTGGCAGAAAACTTATTTCCTCCAAGATAAACAGCATCTGCCCCTGATTGAACTGCCGCATATAAACTTTCTAAACTTCCTGCCGGAGCTAATAATTCCACTTTTTTCATTATTCCATCTTCTCCTGTTTAAATATTTAATGTATATGACGCAAAATAAACTAGCATACCTACTAGTTATTTTTTTAAATATGCCTCAATTCATTTACTAATAAAATCCGAACTAAGACCATTGTCAGTTCGGATTTTATTTTACTCCATCATTTAAAAGAGCATTTCTATTTTTTCTCTCTTTTGCCAGACTTATCTGGTTTTCTTCTAGTTTATGTTGAAGATCTATTATCTTATACTTGCCTGATTGTACTTGAAATTTCAGTTCTTTATTTTGTGCTGCAATTTTTGTATTTTCACTCATATATTTTTGAGCTGTTTCTTTTATAATTTTTATTTCCTCTTCTAATTTCTTTATTTTTTCATCTTTTTCTTTTAAAGGTCCATCACTATTGCTATTCTTTAGTTTTACTTTAAATTCAGCATTGAGTTCCTCAGTATACTTAAGCTGTTTTCTCAAAGAATTAATCTGATCTTCATATACTTTTCCTACCTTTTCTAACTCATCCACCCTTCCTGACAACTGCTCTTCTTTTTCCTTGGCTTTTAACATATCATCTGCTACATTAAGTGCCGATAAAACAGCTGCTGAGGCAGTGCTTAATTTACTATTATTTTTTATAATGCTCTTAACTTTTTTATCAACATAACTTGCTACTTTATGTAGATATTCTTCTTGCTCGTCGCCTTTTAAATTATATTCAATTCCATTTATAAAAACTGTCACCACATTCATTCAAACACCCTCTTAAATCATGCCGTTTCCAATTCTTTATAACAACATTTTATCACAAATCATATATATATGAAATATTTTATTTTACATTAAATAGCTAAAGCATAGTAAAAAGAAGCTAGATAAACATTAAATTTATCCAGCCTTACTTACAAAAACTATTACTGTCTAAGTTGTGCTCCTAAATTATTCTCTAGTGACCTTATTATTTTACTATGAACTTTGTTAACTTCCTTATCCGTAAGCGTTTTATTTTCAGCTCTATAAGATAATGAATAAGCTATACTCTTCTTTCCATTTTCTATCTGTTTACCTTTATAAACATCGAATAATTTAATTTTTTCTATGATGTTTCCTCCCTGTTTCCTTATAATGTCTTCTACTTCCTGTACCATTACATTATCATCTACCAAAACTGCAATATCTCTAGAAACTGCAGGGAATTTAGGCAGTGGTGTATATTTTTTATTCGAATCAGCATGTTCATACAAAACATCTAAATTTAATTCAGCTACATAACATCTTTCACCTATACCATAATTTTCAGATACAACTGGGTGAATTTCTCCAAGTAATCCTGCTAACTTCCTATTTACATAAAGGGCAGATGTTCTTCCAGGATGGAAAGTTGGATTCTCACTTTCTCTCTTAAAAGAAAATTTATCTATTCCTAGTACTTCTAATATGTTTTCCACTATACCTTTTAAATTAAAGTAATTGACTTCGCCATACATTCCAATGGTTACAATATTTTTCTCTTCAGGTAAACTATCTTCATTTTCCAATGGAATATACACCCTTCCAATTTCAAATAATCTGGCAATTTCATTTTTTCTTGAATAGTTTCTACCTAAAGATTCCATCATAGATGGTAATGTAGTTGTTCTCATTATGCTGTAATCTTCTCCCAAAGGATTTTTTATAACTACAGCATTTCTAAGTTGACTATCTTCTGGTAAAAGTATTTTATCAAATACTTTTCTGCTTATAAAAGAGTAACTTATGGATTGGTTTAATCCACTTGAAATAAGTGCTTCCACTATTTTATCATCTAACTTTTGCTTTGGGTTCTTTCCTCCCCTTGTACTTACACTTGTTATTACAGTAGAAGGTACGTTACCATATCCATATATCCTAGCCACTTCTTCTGCCACATCTTCTCTTATATTTATATCTCCCCTAAAAGTAGGAACGTCTATATGTAATAGATCTCCTTTAAGCTGAGTTTTTAATTCCAGTCTACTCAAATAATCTACCATATCTTCCTTAGGTATTTCAGTACCCAAAAATTTATTTACCCAGTTGAAATCAACATCTACGCTGTGTGGTTCAACTTTTTCATTGTATACATCAATAGTACCTTCCATAACTTTTCCTGCTTTTAGCATCTCAACTAAATTGCAAGCTCTGTTCATAGCAACCTCAGCTAAATTAGGATCAAGATCCTTTTCAAATCTACCTGAAGCTTCTGTTCTAAGAGCCAGCTTTTGTGAAGAAACTCTTATATTAGTACCATCAAAGTTAGCACACTCAAATACTATACAAGAAGTATCCTCTCTTATTTCAGAATTAAGGCCCCCCATTATTCCTGCAAGTCCGATAGCCTTATCTCCATCCTTAATGGTAAGCATATTCTGATCCAATTGCCTTTCCTCTTCATCAAGAGTAGTAAACTTTTCTCCATCTTTAGCTCTCTCTACAACTATAGTCCCAGATTTTATCTCCCTTATATCATAAGCATGCATAGGTTCTCCAATTTCAAGCATTACAAAATTAGTTATATCAACTATATTGTTTATTGGCCTTACACCTGCTTCTAAAAGTCTCTCCTGCATCCATGAAGGTGATGGTTCTATTTTTATATCTTTTATACCCCTTGCCATATACCTTTTGCAAAGTTTATCTTTTATTTCCACCTTTAATGTATTTTGAATATTTTCGCTGCAAGAAGGCTTATAATTTAATTCTGGCATTTTGTAGCTTTCATTTAAAGTTGCAGCAGTTTCCCTTGCCATTCCTATCATACTAAGACAATCAGGTCTATTTGAAGTTATCTCAAAATCCAGTATAGTACTTGTCATATCAAGCACTTCCTTTATGTCCTTCCCAATTGGTGTATCTTCTTTTAAAATCATAAGTCCATATACAGGCTTATCTCCTGCTATGCCAAGCTCTTCCTCAGAGCAAAACATTCCATTTGACATAAGACCTCTTAGTTTTCCTTTTTTTATCTTTACTCCACCATGAAGTGTAGAATCATGAAGCGCTACAGGAACTATATCTTGTTCTTTCATATTAGTAGCAGCCGTTATAATTTGAATAGGCTCTTCTTTTCCTATATCCACCTGACATACAACGAGTTTATCTGCCTGAGGATGTTTTTCTATTTTCATTATTTTACCTGTAACTACATTTTGGATTTCATCCCCAGTTACAATTGCTTCTTCAAGTTTTGAACCACTTAAAGTCAATCTATCTCCTAATTCTTTTCCTGGAATATCTATTTTAACATAATCCTTTAACCATTTTACTGGAACTTTCATACAAAAATCTCCTTTCAAATTTTTAATTTAGAAACTCTATTTAAAATTGATTTAAAAATCTCATATCACTTTCATACATATTTCTTATATCATCTATTCCATATTTTAACATAACCATTCTATCTACACCCATTCCAAAGGCAAATCCGCTGTAAACTTCAGGATCTATTCCACAATTTCTAAGTACCTGTGGATGAACCATTCCACATCCTAAAAGTTCTATCCATCCTTCTCCTTTACATACCCTGCATCCTTTTCCATTACATACAAAACAGGTAGCATCCATTTCTGCAGAAGGTTCTGTAAAAGGGAAATGATGAGGTCTAAATTTTGTATGTATGTCATTTCCAAATAATTTTTTAGCAAATAACTCAAGAGTACCCTTTAAATTTGCAAAGGTTATACCCTTGTCAACTACTAGGCCTTCCATTTGATAAAATATAGGTGAATGAGTGGCATCTACTGAATCTGAACGATAGACTTTACCTGGAGATATCATCTTTATTGGAGGTTTTTGTTTTTCCATAGTTCTTATCTGTATTGGAGAAGTTTGAGTTCTAAGCACTACATTGTCATTTATATAAAAAGTATCCTGCTCACCTCTTGCTGGATGATTTTTAGGTATATTAAGTGCTTCAAAATTATAATAATCCTTCTCTACCTCAGGACCTTCTTCTATAGTAAATCCCATAGAAATAAATATATGTTTCATCTCTTCCAAAGTTTGTTCTAGTGGATGGCGTTTTCCTATAGTTTGTTTTACACCAGGCATAGTAATATCAATGGTTTCATTCTCTAACTTTGCTTGTGTATCATTTGATTTTATCTTTTTTGATGCCTCTTCTATAGCATTTTCCAGTGTGCTCCTCACTTCATTGGCAAGTTTACCAATTACA
The DNA here is from genome assembly GCA_036820645.1 of Clostridium sp. Taxonomy (GTDB): domain Bacteria; phylum Bacillota; class Clostridia; order Clostridiales; family Clostridiaceae; genus Clostridium_B. The sequence goes on along the minus strand of DAISLB010000009.1, from coordinate 6,792 downwards.
GGCCTTTCTTCTTTGGGAAGTTCCTTCATTCCTCTAAGTATTTTTGTAAGTTCTCCCTTTTTACCTAAATATTTAATTCTTATATCCTCTATATCTAACTTTTTATTTTTTAATTCGCTAAGGGCATTTTCCTTTATCTGTTTTAATTTTTCTTTCATTTTAAACTCTCCTTTCACTACAGTTTTTTATTTAAAGCAAAAAGCAAAAATAAAAAGCCCATCCCTTTAAGGGACGAACTTTGATCCGCGTTACCACCCAAAATTGATACTATTAGAAAATAATATCCTCTTTGTATACTTTAACGATATTAACCGCTGACTACTAATTATATTTTCACAGCCAGTACTCCATGAGGAACTTCAATATATAATATTTTAAAAAAAGCTTTCAGCCCTGACTTTTTATCTCTGATAAAAATCATATATCTACTTTCTCTTTCACAGTAAGTGTCCTTATTCAACTTTTGTTGTTTATACCTTTAAATTTTACATATACATTTACATATTGTCAACATTAAATTAAATTTTGTCTTACTGTTTCGAACATCATTATTGACGCCGCTGCAGATACATTTAAAGATTCAGCACCACCTGGCATCGGTATCTTTACCTTTATATCAGAAATATCTTGTATAATTTTGCTAAGACCATTTCCTTCATTTCCCACTGCAATTATAACTTTTCCCTTTAAATTTGCATCATAAAAGTTAATATCCGTATCCAAAGAACTTCCTATTAATTTAAACCCACTTTTTTTGAGCAGCTCTATTTTTTTTAAGTCTTCATCATAGATTACAGGTACATGAAATATAGATCCCATTGTTGATCTCAATGTCTTCTCATTGTATATATCTACCGTTCCTTTTGTAATTATAACCCCTAAAGCCCCAGAGGCATGTGCGCTCCTTATTATAGTACCCATATTGCCTGGATCTTGAATTTTATCTACCAGTACATAAAATCCTTCTTCATTTTTAACTTTCAATTCTCTATTTTCCACTACAGCAGCTATTCCTTGGGGATTTTCAGTATTTACCATAGCTTTAAACACATCTTTTTCTACAAAATACACGGGAAAATCACATCTAAAATTTTCTTTTAATAAAAATTTTTTCCACTTATCCTCAAAATCATTTTTTAAGAAAATTGAAGATATTTTGAAATCAGAATATAGAGCTTCTCTTACAAATCTGAAACCTTCTATTAAAAACTTACCTTTTTGGACCCTATACTTCTTTTCCTTTAACTTTTTTACTTCTTTTATATGTACATTATCTTTGCTTCTAATTATATCCATAATGATCCACCTTATTATGATAATTTACCTATAAAAAAGCACAGCAAAATTATGCTGCACTCCTTATGTAATACACTATTACATATTTAGTTGTTTTTTAGCTACTTCAACTAATTCAGTAAATCCTTTAGGATCATTTATAGCTATTTCTGAAAGCATCTTTCTATTCATGTCAATGCCTGCAGTCTTTATTCCATTTATAAACTTGGAATATGAAAGTCCATTCATTCTAGTTGCAGCATTTATTCTAGCTATCCACAATTTTCTAAAATCTCTCTTCTTTAATTTTCTTCCTACATATGCATATCTTAGAGCCCTTAAAACTGTCTCGTTAGCAGTTCTAAATAGTTTACTTTTTCCGCCATAATAACCTTTTGCAAGCTTTAATATTTTTTTATGATGTTTACGAGCATTCATTGCTCTTTTTACTCTTGCCATAGTAAAACCTCCTTTTAGAATCCTTCAATTATACGTAAGGCATTAATTTCTTCATAGTTTTTTCTTGGGTTTCTGAAACAAGTCCTGCTTTTCTTAAATTTCTTTTAGTTTTTGCACTTTTCTTTGTAAGTATATGCCTTTTAAAAGCTTTTGATCTCTTTAACTTACCAGTTCCTGTGATTTTAAATCTTTTTACTACACTTCTTTTAGTTTTCATTTTTGGCATAATAAATTCCTCCTCTCAATTATGCTTTCTTTGCTGATAAAAACATTATCATATTTCTTCCTTCAAGCTTAGGTTGCCTTTCTATTACACAAACATCCTGAAGTTTAGAATAAAATATATCTAAAATTTTTTTACCTATAAAGGAATAATCAGCTTCCCTTCCTCTAAATCTTATAGTAACTTTAACTTTATCTCCTTCAAGTAAAAATTTTCTTGCATTTTTACCTTTAATAGAAATATCATGTTCTTCTATTTTAGGGCTAAGTCTAACTTCTTTTATATTAACAACTTTCTGTTTTTTCCTAGCCTCTTTATCTTTCTTAACCTGTTCATAAATAAACTTTCCATAATTCATGATTTTACAAACCGGTGGCTTTGCATTTGGAGATATCATAACCAAATCCAATTCTTTTTTTTCTGCAAGCTTTAATGCTTCTTTTGATGATATAACTCCCATTTGACTTCCATCATCTGAAATAACCCTTACTTCTTTTTGTACTATATCCTGATTTATAAGAAAACTTTTATTAATTATTTTCACCTCCTAGTCGGAATTTACAAAGCATATAAAAAAGGACAGCTGCTGCCGTCCTTTGAATACATCAATAATAAAGAATTCTTTTAACTAAGAAATCTTCATAACCTTACTGGCTGTGCCGTAAGGTGAGAAACGGCTAGTTTCTTCTTAACGAATCATATTATACTATTGTTACAACTTATAGTCAACATATAATTTTAATTTATACATTACTTATTTTTTTATCTATTTCATCTTTAAGTTTTGAAATAAAGTCATCTAGTGGCATAGCTCCCATATCTCCGCCTTTTCTCATCCTTACAGATACAGTTTTATCTTTCATTTCTTTATCTCCTAATACAAGCATATAAGGAACTTTCTGCATTTGAGCTTCTCTTATCTTATATCCTATTTTCTCATTTCTCATATCTGACTCTACTCTTATATCATTTTCCTTTAATTTTTCAACTACTTCTTTTAAGTAGTCATCTTGAGAATCAGTAATATTCATTACTTCAACTTGTACTGGTGCAAGCCAAGCTGGGAATGCCCCTGCATAATTCTCTATTAAAATTCCTATAAATCTTTCTATAGATCCAAATACAACTCTGTGAATCATAACTGGTCTATGCTTTTCTCCATCTGCTCCTACATAAGTCAAATCAAATCTTTCTGGCATCTGGAAATCCAATTGAACAGTTCCACACTGCCAAGTTCTTCCTATAGAATCTTTTAGGTGGAAATCTATCTTAGGTCCGTAGAAAGCTCCATCACCTTCATTTACTCTATAGTCAAGTCCTACTGCTTTTAGTGCATCTTTAAGCCCTTCAGTTGCAGCTTCCCAATCTTCATCACTTCCCATGGAATCTTCAGGTCGTGTTGATAATTCAACAAAATACTCAAATTTAAATACTTTGTAGAAACTGTCTATAAGTTTTATTACCTTTATTATTTCATCTTTCATATTATCTTTAGTCATAAATATATGGGCATCATCTTGAGTAAAACATCTTACCCTCATAAGTCCATGAAGAGCTCCGGATTTTTCATGCCTATGAACAATTCCCATTTCAGCATATCTTATAGGAAGATCTCTATAAGAATGTATTTTATTTTTATAAACAAGTATGGAACCAGGACAGTTCATTGGCTTTATAGCATAATCTTCATCATCTATTTTTGTAAAATACATATTTTCTTTGTAGTGATCCCAGTGTCCTGATTGATGCCACAAACTCTCATTTAGTATGATAGGAGTCATTATCTCATCATATCCTGCTTTATGGTGAACTTCTCTCCAGTAATTTTGAAGTGTATTTCTTACAATCATTCCCTTTGGATGAAAAAATGGGAATCCAGGTCCTTCTTCATGTATACTGAAAAGATCAAGTTCTTTTCCAAGCTTTCTGTGATCTCTCTTTTTAGCTTCTTCTAACATTGTCAAATAATCTTTGAGGTCATTCTTTTTCTCAAAAGCAGTACCATATATTCTCTGGAGCATTTTGTTCTTTTCATTTCCTCTCCAATAAGCTCCTGCAATTGAAAGAAGCTTTACAACTTTAACTTTACCCGTTGATGGCACATGAGGTCCTGCACATAAATCTACAAAATCTCCCTGCTTATAAAAAGATATAACTTCATCTTCAGGTAAATCTTTAATCAATTCAACTTTATAAGGTTCATTTTTCTCTTCCATTAGCTTAATAGCTTCATCTCTTGGAAGTTCAAATCTCTCTAATTTTTCATTTTCTTTTATTATCTTATTCATCTCAGCTTCAATTTTTTCAAGCAATTCTGGTGTAAACGAAAAATCAGCATCCATGTCATAATAAAATCCATCATCTATAGAAGGTCCTATAGCTAATTTTACTTCTGGATACAATCTTTTAACTGCCTGTGCAAGTATATGAGATCCAGTATGCCTCAATATCTTTTTTCCATCTTCATCTCCAAAAGTTAAAATTTCAAGTTTACAATCTTCATTAATTTCCTTATTAAGTTCTTCTACTTTACCATTTATCTTAGCTCCTAGAGCCTTTTTCCCAAGTGAAGTGCTTAATTTTGCTGCAATATCAGCTACTTTTAATCCTTTTTCTACTTCAAGTTCTTTACCATCTTTTAAGATTATCTTTACCATATTTACTCCTCCCTATATAATTAGTTTTTACTAAATTTATCCTCAAACAGTGCTTGAAACTTAAAATTAAGCAATAAAAAAACTCTCCCACAGAAATGGGACGAGTATTATCGCGGTTCCACCCAAATTAACAGCATTAAGCTTTCACAAAACAGACAATTATACTGTAGATGAAAATTTTATTATATAAACTTTAATTTTCACAACCAGTTATGAGAACAAGCTATTTGCTTCAATCAAAAGCAATATGCCATTATCTTTGAATCCATAACGCAGATTAGCGGAAATATTTACTTAATTTCAATATACAACTCAAAGGTGGTATTCAATAAATCTTGCCTAAAGGATATTTCAGCTTAAAATCCTTCTCTCTTAAGGTAAGTAATTTATTTACTTTTCCTTTTCATGGTCTTTATCCTATTTGAATTTATTATATTATTGTGCAATAGGTATGTCAATATAAATATACAAAAATTTTTATATAATAGCTAACTTATTCCAGTTTTGTACTATACAAGGGTTTCTGCACGAAAAATCAAATTATACTCCAGATAATTAACTCAACTTTCGCACATATGAAATTTTGACTTAATATAAAAATATTGCGAAGCAACTTTTCACAGGACAATTGACAGAGGACAGAGGACAGAGGACAATGAAGGTGAGTTTTCCTCCTTACGTCAGAAAACTAATTTATTTTTAAGCTTGTTTTGCTAAAGCAAAACATCGCTTAAGTAGGTATCTAAAATCTATGATTTTCAGATAATTACTTACTAAAAGAGTACCCATGAAAAATGAAAGAACATAAGTTTCTTTTAAATTGAAGATTTTTCGTAGCATAGTGGAGAAAAATCATCCTTCACTGTCCTCTGTCAATTGTCCTCTGTCCTCTCAAAAATATTGCTTCACATTATTTTTAAACTACGAAAGTTGAGTAATTAACTAAGGTCCAGATAAATCGGACCTCATATATCTATACCCTATTTAAATTATTTTTTATAGTCTCACAAATACTGCAATTGTTACAAAATTGTACTTTATGGGTAAACACTTTTTTAATAGTATCAATAAGTTCTGTATTTTTACAATTTTCCACACAGTGAATAACTATTTTTTCAGGTGAATTAGTTATAAGTGCACTTATTAAAATATCATCCGAATGAGTATCGATGTCATATCTTAATTGCGTTAAATCTCTGAAAAAATTATCTGTTATATCTTTTCCTTTTTTATTTTTTATAATATAGCTTCCATCATTATCAACAATTATATTCAAACAATCTATTTTGCTCTCTTGAATCTCCACAAAATACTTTAAAAGTTTTATAAATTCATCGTATTCTTTTTCTACCATATATTTTTCCACTACTTTATCAACTATAACTTCTAAATCATTGAAAATCTCTTTCTTTCTAAAAGTTATAAAGCCATCTATATTTATTTCCTTATTTTCAGCCATACAATCTGATATTTTATCTAAGATATCATTTTTTTTATTTATACAGAAAATAGAGTTTTCGTCTATAACTGTAGTTCTTCCCTTTAATACTTCCATGCTCTTTTCTCTAATTTTTTCTAAATCTTCATATTTTAAAAAGAAATAAGTATCCGCTAAAAAAATCATAGCATCTTTTTCATAAAATTCATCTACTAATATATTATAAATTATATTTGATATACACATATTAAATATATTCATAAGTTTATGGTTAATTTCCCCATCACAAAATATTTTAAGGAAGTGAGTACCTTTTTCCATATTTTCATATATTCCAATAAGCACATTTTTATTTTTAAAATATTCTTTTAAATCTCTTATTCCATGGACTATACATTCTCTTTCTTCACTATATACCATAGTCAATAACAGCACATCTCAACACTCCCTTCCAAAATAGTATGTGTCTAAAACAAATCTATATTCAAATTTTTGTTGCCAAATATCGACATTCTAATTCTCCAGGAATACCCAATAAAAAATTAATTTATCAATGAATCTTACTTAGTGGGAGTGTTACAGTAGGTAGCCATCAGATAAAATTATTACAAATATTTAATGCATAAGTATTGACAATATACATATGCCAAGATATAATATTAATTGTCATGGCGATATTGTCGTAAGGGCGCATAGCTCAGCTGGGAGAGCATCTGCCTTACAAGCAGAGGGTCACAGGT
>DAISLB010000008.1:0-60235 GCA_036820645.1 Clostridium sp. | reverse complement strand
GTCCTCTGTCAATTGTCCTCTGTCCTCTCAAAAATATTGCTTCGCAATTTTTTTATATTAAGTCAAAATTTTATATGTGCGAAAGTTGAGTTAATAATAGAGAAATATATTCCGTAAAAAAGATATATTTCTCTATTAGTTTATTTCATGCATTAGCAGTGAGTTTAATATAGATCATGTGCATATTTATTTTGTAGCATAAATATGGTATAGTTAATCATGTTAAAAATCTTATTTAATGTGTTACAAGGACTTAGGCATTTTCAAAGAAATAACTAGTCAGTATGCTAGCCTATTTTTTATCATACTGTGTTGGTAGAACCCTTAGATAGGATTCACTATCTGTGGAACCTGCCTCCTTGTCTGATAAAAAATATTCGCCGCATCTTTGATTTGTTATTTTCTTTCAAATGTCTTAAGAAATAAGGAGTTGTTATCAGTGAAAAAAATTTCCATACTTGGGACCACAGGTTCTATAGGAACCCAAACCCTTGATGTACTCAGAAAAGAAAAAAAGGATTTTCAACTTATAGGTATATCTGCGAATAGTAGCATAGATAAACTTTTACATATAATAGATGAATTTAATCCTAAATATGTGGTGGTAACCGAAAAAAAATCTTATTTAAAGTTTAAAGATATTTTTAGTAATAAAAAATCAAATACAAAAATACTATTTGGAATAGATGGATTAAATACTATAGCTAGTCTTCCTGAAGTTGACATGGTGGTAACATCTGTAGTTGGAATGATAGGACTTGTTCCAACTATAAAGGCAATTAAAGCAAAGAAAGACATAGCTTTAGCTAATAAGGAGACATTAGTTGTAGGTGGAGAATTGGTTACAAAATTGGCTCAGGAAAATAATGTAAAAATACTTCCTGTGGATTCAGAGCACAGTGCTGTTTTTCAATGCCTTCAGGGGAACAATTTTAACGAAGTTGCCAATTTGATTTTAACTGCGTCAGGTGGACCTTTTAGAGGTAAAACAAAAGATCAGCTTTTAAATGTAACTGTAAAAGAGGCGTTGAATCATCCAAATTGGAATATGGGAAAAAAGCTCACCATAGATTCTGCTACTCTCATGAATAAGGGGCTCGAAGTCATAGAAGCTCATTTTTTATTTAACTTACCTTATGAAAAGATAAAAGTCGTAGTTCATCCACAAAGTATAATACACTCTATGGTAGCATATAGAGATGGAAGTGTTATGGCACAGCTTGCCACTGCAGATATGAGGTTGCCTATACAATATGCGCTTAATTATCCAAAAAGAAAAGAAGCTGTAATAGATAAATTGGACTTTTATAACATAGGAAATTTAAGTTTTGAAAAACCTGATGTAGACACATTCAAATCACTTAAATTAGCTTATGAAGCAGGAAAAATAGGAGGTACAATGCCAGCTATACTAAATTGTGCTAATGAGGAGGCAGTAAGTTTATTCCTTTCAAATAAAATAAAATTTTTAGATATAGGCAATATATTAGAAGAATGTATGAATAAATTTGATTCACAAAATAAATATACTTTGGAAGATTTACTTGATATAGAAATAAAAGTTAAGAAATATGTAAAAGATAAATTTATTAAATAAGATTGGGAGGAATACCATTTGTATATAATAGCAGCGATAATAGCTTTCGGAGTGTTAATTATAATTCATGAAATAGGACACTTTACTATGGCAAAATTAAATGGAATAAAAGTGGAGGAATTCTCTATAGGAATGGGACCTAATCTCTTTGGAATAAAGGGTAAGGAAACGGAATATCATATAAGACTTCTTCCAATTGGTGGTTATGTGAAAATGCTTGGTGATGAGGGAGAAAGTGATGATCCTGGAGCATTTAACAATAAAAGTCCTCTTAGAAAACTCAGTGTAGTAATAGCTGGGCCTATAATGAATTTTGTACTTGGAGTTGTATTGTTTGCAATAATAGCTTCTGCAAGGGGATATCTATCTCCTATAGTAAATAAGGTAACGCCAAATCAACCTGCAGCTTTAGCAGGGATTAAATTGGGGGATAAAATAACCAGGGTGAACAATTCAAAAGTATCTACCTGGGAAGATTTTGTAACAGAAGTTTATACTACTGGAGGTAATCCAATTAATATAACTTATGAACGTAATGGAAATACAAACCAGGTGAGAATTGCTCCTGTAAAAGACAAAAAAGAAAATAGGTATATAGTGGGAATTGAAGCAACTCAAGTAACTAAACCTACTCTGGGACAGTCAGTATCCTATGGTTTTATAGAAACTAAATCCTTAATTAAACAGACATTTAGCTTTTTTAAAACACTATTTAGAGGAAAAGCATCTATGAATGATTTTGGTGGTCCTGTCACTATAATAAAGATAACAGGTGCAGCGGCAAAAGCAGGTATAGTGAGTCTAATGGCATTTTCAGCATATATAAGTATACAGCTTGCAATATTTAATATAATACCTTTTCCAGCTCTAGATGGAGGATATATATTTTTATTTTTGTTTGAAATAATAACAGGTAGAAAAGTAGATGAAAACAAGGTTGGAATGATAAATTACTTTGGATTTGCAATACTTATGGCACTTATGGTGTTGGTTACAGTAAAAGATATACTTTATCCTATAAAATTTTAGGTAATACTAAATAATCAATTCACAATGTACTATGCACAATTCATAATTAAGGATGATTTTCTGTGGTAACAGAAAATCTAAAAAATTAATGTTCATACTACTTAGTTTTTAGATTTTTTATCCGATGGCTACCATCCGTAATACTCCCATCACACTCTGTAAAAGCGACTATCACCAAATCAAAGATTTGGGATATCTGCTTTTCTTAAGGAGGGGGAGATATTAGAACTCTTGAGCTTCATCAATTTAGAGCTCTTATGCTGTGCATAACGGCTGATACGCCCCTGGATAAGTTCTTCCCCCTAAAGGATAATGTATTCTAAGTGCTAAAGACACTAAGAATACTGTTAATAAGACTCAGATGGAGAAATGTATTCCTCTTAAGCAAACTCCACCTGAGTCTAAGAAGAACTTGATAGCATTAACGGAGAATAATCTACCGAAATTGTGAACTGTGAATTGTGAATTGTGAATTAAATAAATTGGTGGTGAAATTTTGAATAGAGTAAAAAAGAGAACGGTAAAAGTAGGTAATATATTTTTAGGTGGAGATTTCCCTGTAGCCGTACAGTCTATGACAAATACAGATACTAGGGATGTAGAAGCCACCACAGCTCAAATACTTCAACTAAAAGAGGCAGGCTGTAATATAGTCAGATGTGCGGTACCCGATGATACGGCTTGCAGTGCCATGAAGAAAATCATAGAAAAGGTAGATGTTCCTCTTGTAGCAGATATACACTTTGATTATAAGCTGGCACTTAAATCTATAGAAAATGGAGCATCTGCTTTGAGAATAAATCCTGGAAACATTGGAAGCATAGAAAGGGTTCGTGAAGTAGCAATGGCAGCGAGAGATGCTAATATTCCAATTAGAATAGGAGTAAATTCTGGATCCTTGAAAAAGGATATTTTAAATAAATATGGTAAAGTTTGTCCAGATGCATTAGTGGATAGTGCTTTAGAACATATAAAAATATTGGAAGATGTTGGATTCCACGATATAGTTATATCCATAAAATCTTCCAATGTAAATCAAATGGTGGAAAGTTATAGGAAAATATCTAAAATTGTAGATTATCCACTTCACCTTGGAGTAACAGAAGCAGGAACTATTTGGAGAGGAACTATAAAATCAAGTATAGGTATAGGTACCCTTTTAATGGAAGGTATAGGAGACACTATAAGGGTGTCCCTTACAGGCGATCCAGTGGAAGAAGTAAGAGTGGGAAAAGAAATATTAAAATCCTGTGGACTTATAAAGGAAGGTGTGGAATTTATATCATGTCCTACTTGCGGCAGAACTGAAATTGATTTAATTAAAATAGCTGAGCAAGTTGAAAAAAGACTTTCAAATATGCATAAAAACATAAAGGTTGCAGTTATGGGATGTGTAGTAAATGGACCGGGTGAAGCTAAGAAAGCGGATATTGGTATAGCAGGTGGCAAAGGAGAAGGCATCATATTTAAAAAAGGAAAAATAGTAAAAAAGGTAAGTGAGGAAAATTTAGTGGAATCACTTATAGAAGAGATAAAAAATATTTAATTTTTACCTAGCTGGGCGATGATATTTTAAAAAATATATTGCAATCGGAAATGACAGTTTACAATGGACAAATTACGAATTGCAGGTTATAAATAATTTTCCTTGAAATAAAAATTACAGTGTGTTAAAATAAAAATGGTAAATCTACAGAAGTTTAGTTAGAATGTAGGAGTGGGTTTGGACCCGCTCTTTCTGTTTGTAAAAAACGCAGCGAAAGTTGCGTTTTTAAATTTAAATTAACTATTTAACATTTTTTTTAGCAAGATTGTATAACATAATCGTATAACCTATAACCTATAAATTGAGGAGGATTTAAATGATAAAAAATACTTTTGTGGAAAGAATGTCAGCATTAATACAGCCTATAGTTAATAGTTTAAATTATGAATTGTATTATTTAGAGTTTAAAAAGGAAGGTAACAATAATTATTTAAGAATATACATAGATAAAAAAGAAGAAAATATATCCTTAGAAGATTGTGAAAGTGTAAGTAGGGCAGTTAGTGATATGTTGGATAAAGAAGATCCTATAAAAGGCTCCTATTATCTAGAAGTTTCATCACCAGGTGTAGAGAGAAAACTACATACGGAAGAACACTTAAAAAGATACATTGGATATAATGTAGAGGTTAATATATCAAGACTTTTAAAAGGAAAGAAAAAATATGAGGGGGAACTTTTGGATTTCAATTCAGACGAATTGAAAATAAAATGCGAAGAAGAAAATATCCCTATTCCAAGGGACAAAATTTTAAGCGTAAATTTGAAAGGTGATTTTTAGGGGAGGTATATTTTAAGATGAATCAGGAGTTTATAGAAGCCTTAAGAGAAATAGTTAAGGAAAAGGGAATAAGAGAGGATTTACTATTTACTACCATAGAGGATGCATTAGTGGCTGCGTATAAAAAGAATTATATGGGACATGGAGTAGGTAGCCAAAATGTTAAGGTTACTATGAATAGAGAAAATGGAGAAATTCATGTGTATTCGCAAAAAAATGTAGTAGAGGAAGTTTGTGATAAATTCAGTGAGATAAGTTTAGAAGATGCTAAAGATATTGATTCAAGCTATGAGGTAGGTGATGTAGCAAACATAGAAGTTACACCTAGAAAATTTGGAAGGGTAGCTGCACAGGCTGCAAAACAGGTAGTTATACAGAGGATAAAAGAAGAAGAAAGAAGAATTATATACAGTGATTTTGTGGAAAAGGAAGATGATATAATAACAGGTACGGTCATAAGAAAAGATAAGAACAATGTACTTATAGACTTAGGAAAGACAGAAGCAGTACTTGGACCAAATGAACAGATACCGGGAGAAAAGTATAACTTCAATGATAAACTTAAATTATATATTGTTGAGGTGAAGAATACTACAAAGGGAGCTCAAATTGTAATATCAAGAACTCACCCCGGGCTTATAAAGAGATTGTTTGAACTAGAAGTACCTGAAATATTTGATGGAACAGTTGATATAAAATCCATAGCAAGGGAAGCAGGCTCTAGAACAAAAATTGCAGTACACTCCAATGATGAAAATGTAGATCCTATGGGAGCTTGTGTAGGACCTAAAGGAGTAAGGGTTCAAAATATAGTAAATGAGCTAAAAAATGAAAAGATAGATATAATAAAATGGAACAAACTTCCAGAACAGTATATAGCTAATGCCCTCAGCCCTGCTAAGGTATTGGATGTGGATTTAGATGAAAACATTAAATTTGCACAGATTGTAGTAGATGACAATCAGTTGTCTCTGGCTATAGGTAAAGAAGGTCAAAATGTAAGACTGGCAGCAAAGCTTACAGGATGGAAAATAGATATAAAGAGCAAATCACAGGTCGAGACGCAAGGTGAAGGAAATTAATTAAGGTGGTGTTTAGAGTGAAGCAAAAAAAAGTACCACAGAGAATGTGTACAGGATGCATGGAAATGAAACCTAAAAAAGAACTCATACGAATAGTAAGGGGTAAAGAGGGAGAAGTTTCTGTAGATCCTACAGGAAAGAAAAATGGTAGAGGAGCTTATATATGCAAAGATGTGGAATGTCTAGAAAAAGCTTTTAAAAACAAAAGACTCCAAAAAAATCTTGAAATTCAAATAGATGAAACCTTATACCAAAGTTTAAAGGAACAGATACAAAATGGTAGATAAATTTCTTCAGTTTATGGGACTAATAAAACGTGCAGGAAAACTTTTAGAGGGATATAATAAATGTGAAGAAGCAATTAGGAGGAATAGAGTTCATTTTGTGATAATGTCTCAAGATGTTTCTAAAAATACATGGGCAAAATTTTTAAGCTACAATGATAAATATAAAGTACCAGTTGAAAAGACAATATATACTGGAGAAGAAATTGGAAATGCAATTGGATCAAGTGAAATAAAAGTTGTAGGGGTTACAGATAAAAACATGGGTAAGGCACTAATGAATTTATTGAAGAAAAATGAGAAACTTTAGTTTCGGGGGTGTATAATTTGTCAAAAATAAGAATATATGAATTAGCCAAGGAGTTAAATATATCCAGTAAAATATTAATATCCATACTTTTAGATGAATTTGGAGTAAAAATAAAAAACCACATGAGCGTGATAGAAGAAGAAGATGCAGAATTAATTAAAGAATTTATTGAAGAAAATGAAAGCAGTGAAGAAGGGAAAGAGGGCATAGAGGATAAATACAAAAATTTAGTACAGGAAAATTCTTCAAAAGTTAAAAAGAAAACTATAGGTGTAAAAAACAATACTATAGGTGTAAAAAACAATACTATAGGTGTAAAAAACAATACTATAGGTGTAAAAAATAATACTAAGAATAAAAATACTGAAGAAAGGAAAGAATCAAAGAACGGAGAGTTACAAGAAACTGAAAGAGCTCAAATAGAAATGGAAGACACCATAACTGTAAAAGAGTTTTCTGAAAAAATAGGTAAGCCATCTACAGAAGTTATTAAGCAACTTATATTTATGGGAGTAATGGCAGCTATAAATCAAGAAATAGACTTTAATACAGCTGAAAAATTAGGAGAAAAATTTGATGTAACTGTACTTCGAAAAGAAGAAAACATTAATAAGGAAGCCGTAGAACAAGAAGAGGATGAGGAAGATGATCCTAATTCAAAAAAAAGACCGCCAGTTGTAACTGTTATGGGACACGTTGACCATGGTAAGACTTCCCTTTTAGATGCTGTAAGGAAATCAAAAGTAACTGAGACGGAAGCTGGAGGAATAACCCAGCACATAGGTGCCTATACTGTTAATATAAATGGAGAAAAGATAACTTTTTTAGATACCCCGGGACACGAAGCTTTTACTGCAATGAGAGCAAGAGGAGCTCAAATTACAGACATAGTTATTTTAGTTGTAGCTGCAGATGATGGAATAATGCCGCAAACTGCAGAAGCAATAAATCACTGTAAAGCTGCAAATGTACCTATAGTAGTAGCTATAAATAAAATAGATAGGCCAGGAGCCAATGTAGATAAAGTTAAACAGGAATTAACAGATTATGGGCTAATAGCAGAGGACTGGGGTGGAGATACTATATGTGTACCAGTATCTGCTCATACTAAAGAAGGTATTGATAGTTTACTTGAAATGGTACTTTTAACTGCTGAAATGCAGGAACTTAAGGCAAATCCTCGTAGAAATGCAAAGGGAGCAGTAATAGAAGCAAAATTGGATAAAGGAAGAGGAGCAGTTGCTACACTTCTTGTTCAAAATGGAACTCTTCATGTGGGAGATTCTGTAATAGTTGGAAGTACTTATGGTAGAATTAGAGCTATGTTTGATGATAAGGGAAAGAAGATTAAAATTGCAGGACCTTCTATACCAGTAGAGATACTTGGATTATCCGAAGTGCCTGCAGCAGGAGACAGATTTCATCAAGTTAAAGATGAAAAGACTGCAAGGGATATAGCAGCAAAGAGAAAACAGAAGGTAAGAGAAGAATACCTGCAGTCTACTCATAAAGTTTCTCTGGAGAATCTTTACAATCAAATAAAAGAGGGAAAAGTAAAGGAACTTAACATAATAGTTAAGGCAGACGTACAGGGATCTATAGAAGCATTAAAACAATCTCTTCAAAAATTATCAAATGAAGAAGTTAAGGTAAGGGTACTTCATGGAGCAGTTGGTGCTATAACGGAAACAGACGTCACATTAGCATCTGCATCAAATGCTATAATAATAGGATTTAATGTTAGACCTGATAGCAATGCTCAGGCAGCGGCAGAAAAAGAATCAGTTGATATAAAAACCTATAGAGTCATATATAATGCAATAGAAGATATAAAGGCTGCTATGCTTGGTATGCTTGAACCTGATTATAAAGAAGTTGTGCTTGGAAAAGCTGAGATCAGGCAGACTTATAAAATATCCAATGTAGGAACTATTGCAGGATGTTATGTACAGCAAGGAAAAATAGTTAGGAATTCCCAGATAAGGATAATAAGAGATGGTATAGTTATATTTGAGTCTGAGTTGGCTTCCCTAAAGAGATTTAAAGATGATGTAAAGGAAGTATCAGAAGGATATGAGTGCGGACTTTCCATTGATAAGTTCAATGATATAAAAGAGGGAGATGTAGTTGAGGCTTATACCATGGAGGAAGTTAAGAAAAAAGAGTTATAAATAGTGAGGTGGTAATTTATGACTAACTATAGAAATGGAAGAATAAACGAAGAAATGAAAAAGGAAATAAGCAACATAATTAGAAATGACATCAAGGATCCCAGAGTTACCGCTATGATAAGTGTTACTAAGGTTGATGTTACAAAAGATCAAAAATATGCAAAAGTATACGTGAGTGTTTATGGTGAAGGCAAATCTAAAGAAGATACCTTTGAAGCACTTAAAAATTCAGCAGGTTTTATAAGGAGAGAGGTTGGGCATAGAATAAAACTTAGGAATACCCCGGAGATAATTATAGAACTGGACAATACTATAGAGTATGGAATGCATATAGATAAAATTCTCCAAGAAATAAAGGAGAATGAAAAAAATGATAATGAATGATATTATAAGTGAAATAAAAAAAAGTAATAAAGTTGCAATTACCTTTCATTCCTCTCCAGATGGTGATTCTATAGGAAGTTCCCTAGCACTATTTCAAGGCATGAAAAAATTGGGAAAAGAAGTTGAAATACTCTCAAAGGAAAAAGTTCCGGAGAGTTTCAGGTTTTTACCATGTAGTGAAAATATAAATGGCAAAAATTTTGAGGTAGACTCTCAAGTAGAATGTGTTATAGTGCTTGATTGTGGAGATGTAAAAAGAATAAATGCAGATTTGAAATTGGAACAAGGAAGCTATACTGTAATAAACATAGACCATCATCTAACAAATGAGTTATATGGAAATTTAAACTATGTAGACACTAATGCAGCTGCCGTAGCTGAAATAGTATATCAACTATTAAAACTTATGGATGTTGAACTAGATAAAAATATAGCCCAGTGTCTTTATACTTCAATAATAACAGACAGCGGATCCTTTAGATATCCATCAACTACTTGTGTAACTCACACTATAGCGGGAGATTTGATAAATACAGGTATGGATTTTAGTGAAATTCACAGGATAATTTTTGAAAACAAGAAGTTTAATAGAATAAAACTTTATGGAAAAGCAATTGAGAGTATGGAACTTATAAAAGACAGTATCTGTGTAATAAGTATTACTAAAGATATGCTATCTCAAGTTGGTATAGAAGGAGAAACAGACACTTCAGATATTGTAAACATAGGCATGAAGGTGGATACAGTAGAAGTTGGAATTTTGTTAAAGGAAGTAGAAAGGGGTATAAAAGTAAGTTTGAGGTCTAAATCAAAGGTAGATGTAAGAAAGGTAGCAGAAAAATTCAATGGAGGAGGACATATAAGAGCAAGTGGCCTTATGGTTAGTGATAAAGCTATAGTTGAAGTAAAGGATATGATATTAAAAGAGGTTGAAAAAGAACTAATATGATTGATGGAATTTTAAATATAAATAAGCCTGTTGGAGTGACATCCTTTGATGTAGTTAAGAAAATTAGATCAATATCAGGTAATAAAAAAGTTGGTCACACAGGTACTCTTGACCCAATTGCATCAGGAGTACTTCCAATTTGTATAGGTGGTGCCACAAAATTTGCAGATTATATAATGAAAAGCCACAAAATTTATCTGGCTGAGTTAAAACTTGGAATTGATACGGATACTTATGATAGGGAAGGGACTATAGTAGATACTTCAGAGGTTAAGCTTGATGAAAAAAAGGTAAGAGATACAATTTTAAGTTTTCAAGGGGAAATGGAGCAACTTCCTCCTATGTATTCAGCAATCAAGATTAATGGAAAAAAGCTTTATAATTTAGCAAGGCAAGGTATAGAAATAGAGAGAAATAAAAGAAAAATTATCATATATTCTATAGAAATTATTAATATAGAATTACCTTATGTGGTTTTTCAGGTTAAGTGTTCTAAAGGAACTTACATAAGAAGTTTATGCCACGATATTGGCGAAAAATTAAATTGTGGTGGTGTAATGTGGAATCTAAAGAGAATATCTACGGGAAATTTTAATATTTCAAATTCTATTTTACTTGAAGAGTTACAGAAAGATAATATATCAAAATACATTATTCCGGTAGATAAAGCATTAGAGGAATATCCTAAGGTTATAGTTGAAAATAGATATTTAAAACACGTTTTAAATGGTATCACCATAAAAGACAAAGAATTTCTAGACAAAATTCAAAAACGTCAAATCTATAGGGTATATATAGATGAAAATAAATTTATAGGTATTGGAAGTAGTGAAACTTTTGGGTTTAAGATGGTAAAATTATTTGTTAGAGGTAATAAATTATGATAATTATAGAAGATAATTTTAAAAAACATTTTATGAAAAATACATACATTGCTTTAGGAAGTTTTGACGGACTTCATTTAGGGCATATAAACCTTATAAATAAAACAGTTAAACTTGCAAGAAATAACAATGCAAATAGCATGGTGTTTACCTTCAAAAATCATCCACTTTATACAATAAACCCCGAGATATCTCCTAGAATTTTAATGAATAATGAGTCCAAAATAAAAGTATTGAGAGATGCTGGTTTAGATATAGTAAATATGGCGAACTTTAATGAACAATTTATGAAAATATGTCCTGAGGATTTTGTCATTCATCTTTTAAACAATTATAGAGCTAAAGGACTCATAGTTGGTTTTAACTATAGATTTGGGTATAAGAACCTAGGAGATGTAAGTTTATTGAAAAAAATGAGCAAGGCATATAAGTTTTCTTTAAATGTTATAGATTCGGTAAAATATAAAGGGCAGGTAGTTAGCAGTTCAATAATAAGAACTATTATATCCGATGAAGGGGATATGAAAAAAGTGAATAAACTTTTGACAAGACCTTTTATGCTGCAGGGGGAGGTAATACACGGAAAACAGCTTGGAAGAAAGTTAGGATTTCCAACTGTAAATCTTGACTATGACAAAAGATTTGTTATACCTAAAGGTGGTGTATATTACACTATGGTTGAATATGATAATAATTTATTTAAAGGCATAACAAATGTAGGTTATAATCCGACTACCTGTGACAATAAGTTGAGCATTGAAACACATATACTTAATTTTAATAAAAATATATATGATAAGAATATAAAGATATATTTTATTGAGAGAATTAGGGATGAATCCAAATTTGGCAGTTTAGCAGAACTGTCGGATCAATTAAAAAAAGACAAGATGTATGCAAGTAAGAAAAGAATAGAAATTAATTTTAAAAAATAATTTACAATAACGACTTTATTTGCTATAATTACAATCGTGATCCGTATGCTAAGAATTTCGAATTGCCGACGACATTCTTGGAATATAGGGGATTAACAATTGGAGGTGTAACAAAATGGAAAAGGCAGTTAAAGAAGAAATAATGAAAAAATATGCAAGACATGAAGGAGATACAGGCTCACCAGAAGTTCAGATAGCATTACTTACTGAGAGAATCAACCATTTAAATGAACATTTAAAGATTCATAAGAAAGATCACCACTCAAGAAGGGGTCTTTTAATGATGGTTGGTAAGAGAAGAGGTCTTCTTAACTATTTAATTAAGCAAGATATTGAAAGATACCGTGCTATTATTAAAGCGTTGAATTTAAGAAAATAACCTTTAGAGCGGCTTTAACCGCTCTATTATTTTAACAAAAATGTGACCTATTGAGAGGAGGTATGTTTTTTGATGAGTGAAATTATTCAAACTACTGTTGCTGGAAGAACTTTGAAAGTTGATTATGGTAAAGTAGGTAGACTTTCTAATTGTGCTTTTTTTATAAGTTATGGTGATACAGTAGTTTTAATCAATGTTAATGCTTCAGATAAACCTAGAGAAGGAATAGACTTTTTTCCTTTAAGTATAGAATATGAAGAAAGGTTGTATTCTGTTGGGAAAATACCTGGAGGTTTTATAAAGAGAGAAGGAAAGCCTTCTGAAAAGGCTATATTACATGCAAGGGCAATAGATAGACCTCTTAGACCATTGTTTCCAAAAGGATATAGAAATGATGTTCAAGTAGTTTGTACAGTGGTATCTGTAGATCAAGACAATGCACCAGATATATTAGCTATAAATGGCGCATCACTGGCTCTTTGTATGTCAAGCATTCCTTTTACTACTCCAGTAGGAGCAGTATCTGTAGGACTTGTAGATGGCAAGTTTGTAATAAATCCCGGCTTAGAGGAAAGAAGTAAAAGCAGCTTAAATCTTACAGTATGTGCTACAGAGGAAAGAGTTATGATGGTAGAGGCTGGTGGAGATGAAATATCAGAAGATACCATGTATGATGCCATAATGTTTGGATTTGAGGAATGTAAGAAGATAGTTGCATTTCAAAAAGAGACTATGAATAAGTATGGAAAACAAAAGGAAGAACCAGAACTCTATAAAGTAGACGAATCGATAGAAGAAGAAGTTAGGGAATTTGCATTTCATAAAATAAAGGATGCCATGTACATAACGGATAGAGACGAGAGAAATGCAGCTTTAGAAGATGTTGATAAAGAGCTAGATGAGCAATTTTCAGAGAAGTATCCAGATAATGGATCAGATATAGCAGATGTAGTGTATAAGATTAAGAAAGAAATAGTAAGAAATATGATGTTAAACGAACACAGGAGAATTGATGGAAGGGCTTTTGATGAAATAAGGCCAATAAGTTGTGAAGTTGGCATTCTTCCAAGAACCCATGGAACTGGATTGTTTACAAGAGGATTGACCCAGGTAATGACTGTTGCTACCCTTGGTTCTTTAGGTGATGTACAAATACTTGATGGTGTAGGTTCTGAAGAATCAAAGAGATATATACATCATTATAATTTCCCAGCTTATAGTACTGGGGAGACTAGACCCTTAAGAGGACCTGGAAGAAGGGAAATAGGACACGGTGCATTAGCTGAGAAAGCTTTAGAACCGCTTATACCAAGTGAGGATGAATTCCCATATACAATAAGACTTGTATCTGAGGTATTGAGTTCCAATGGATCTACTTCTCAGGCAAGTATATGTGCAAGTACACTAGCACTTTTAGATGCAGGAGTTCCTATAAAGAGACCAGCAGCTGGAATAGCCATGGGACTTATAACTAGTGAAGATTTGTCTGAAGAAGAAATAGTTACTGACATACAGGGAATTGAGGATTTCTTTGGAGACATGGATTTTAAAGTTGGTGGAACAGAAAAAGGTATTACTTCCATTCAATTTGATACAAAGATTCATGGATTATCTGAAAAGTGTATAAGAGAAACTCTTAACAGGGCAAGGACAGCTAGGTTATTTATACTGGACAAAATTCATAAGTGTATTCCAGAAGCTAGAAAAGAATTATCAAAGTATGCCCCAAAGACATATACAATATCCATACCTCCGGATAAAATAAGAGATGTAATAGGAGCTGGCGGAAAAGTTATCAATAAGATAATAGCAGAAACTGGTGTAAAGATAGACATAAAGGAAGACGGTAAAATATTTGTAATGTCAGAAGACAGTAATGGTGCTAAGAAAGCATTGGAGATTATAAATGACCTTACTAGAGAAGTAAAACCAGGAGAAATATACTTAGGTAAAGTTACTAAAACAACTAATTTTGGCGCTTTTGTAGAAATACTTCCAGGAAAAGAAGGATTAGTACACATATCAAAATTAGATTTTACCAGAGTTAACAAGGTAGAAGATGTGGTTTCAGTAGGAGATAAGATATTGGTAAAGGTAACTGATATAGATAATCAGGGTAGAATAAATCTCTCCAGAAAAGATGCAATAAAAGATTCTGAAAAAAATAATTCTGAAAAAAATAACTTAAATCAAAAGAAGTAATAGATAGAAGGGCTTATATGCCTTTTTATTTTTTAAAGATGAAAGGGGTGAAAATTCTTGCAGTATAGTGTGTAAGGTTAATATCACTATAAGGCAGTAAAAGCCAATGTATAATCTGTTTCAATTGGATAATGGACTTAAGATAATTGTAGAGAATATAGATTATGTGAATTCTGTAAGCGTAGGTCTTTGGGTAAAAAATGGTTCCAGAAATGAAAATGAAAAAAATAATGGTATTTCCCATTTTATTGAACACATGTTATTTAAAGGAACGTCAAATAGAACATCTCTTGAAATAGCTGAATGTATAGAAGATGTAGGAGGTCAGATAAATGCTTTTACAGGCAAAGAAGCTACATGTTTTTATGCAAAAGTATTGGAGTCACACTTTGAATTGGCAATAGATATTATATCTGATATGTTGTTTAATAGTAAATTTTCACCTGAAGATATAGAAAAGGAAAAGGGAGTTATAATTGAAGAAATAAATATGAATGATGATTCTCCAGAAGATGTACTCTCAGATCTTCACAGTAAAGCCATGTGGGGTGATGATTCAATATCACTACCAATACTAGGAAATGTTGATACTGTAAAATCTTTTACAAGAGAAGAACTGTTAGAATATATAAATTCCCATTATACACCTCAAAATTCTGTAGTGTCTATAGCTGGCAGAATTGATATGAATACAGTTGAAGAATTAATGGAAAAGTATTTTGGAAGATGGAATTCAAGTGGTAAGAATTTAAGTAATTATTCTAGACCGAAATTTTTAAGAAATCATCTTTTTAAAAGAAAAAACATAGAACAGTTACATATAAGCCTTGGTGTAACTGGAGTTGAAAATGGCAGTGATGATATTTATACACTTTTACTTTTAAATAATGTGTATGGGGGAGGGACTTCTTCCATACTATTTCAAAAAATAAGAGAGGAAATGGGAATTTGCTATTCAATTTACTCTTATGCAGCTTCCTTTAACAACATAGGAGTAATTAATATTTATACTGGATTAAATGTGAAATATTCTTATGATGTAGTATGCAGGATAAAAGATGAAATGCAAAAATTCGTAAAAGAAGGTATAGACTCTAACAGATTGAAAAAGGCCAAGGAACAATTAAAAGGAAATTATGTACTAGGGCTTGAAAGTATGAGTAGTAAAATGTTTAATAATGGAAAGTCGGTTTTATTTTTAAATAAGCTGAGTACTCCTTCACATATAATAGACAAAATAAATAAAATAGATCAAGACAGTATTAAAAGAGTTATGAAAAATACTTTTTGTAAGGGAATAGTAAATTCTGCCTTTGTAGGAGAAAAAGTAGATGTGTCTCTTATGGAAAATTTATTAGAGAAAGATACAGATTTATTTCTAAAATCAGGCCGCATTTTATTGTAAAGCATTTAATTGTTAAAAAATAAGTTGGTAATAAAGAGAAAATATCCCTCATAGTATTTAATATACAATTGAATAGGGGGGATATAATATGGATGAAAATATAAAGTTTTACAGTGAAATGGAAAGATATGAGATTATAAATGTAAATGATGGAAATAAATACAATTGCCTAGGAAATAATGATATAATAGTGGATTCTTCTGGAAATTTAAAAATACTTATTTTAAGTGAAAGTAAACCCAAATTTGCAATTTTTGGTAAAAATGAATTTATAGAAGTACCCTGGGAATACGTAAAGAAAATAGGTGCTAAGACTATTATAATAGATGTGGAAGAAAAATCTTTAAAAAAGGTTCATTAAAGTGAATATGATTTTAACATAAAAGGTCAATTCATGAGCTTCACTCAGAAAGGTATACGAATCTTCTAAAATGCATAAGATAAACTTGTTCAAGGAGGAGATTAAAATGCCGGAAGAGAGAAATGATGAAATTGCCAAAGATGAAACTAAGAATAGAACATTAGAAAATATTAAAGAACTAGGTTCTGTAAATGTAGTTGAAGGAAGAGATAATATTCAAATACTTCCAATAATAGGCCAAATAGAAGGTCATGTAAATCTTCCATCTGAAACTAAAACCACTAAATATGAACATGTGATACCAAATCTAATAGCAATTGAAAACGATAAAAAAGTAGAAGGACTGCTTGTAGTTTTAAATACAGTAGGAGGAGATGTAGAAGCGGGCCTTGCTATAGCAGAGATGATAAGAAGTTTAAGCAAACCAACGGTATCTCTTGTTATAGGAGGAGGACATTCTATAGGTGTGCCACTTGCTACAGCCTGTGATTATTCTTTTATATCTCCTAGTGCTACTATGATTATACATCCAATAAGGATGAGCGGAATGGTTATTGGAGTACCTCAGACTTTTGAATATTTTAATAAGATGCAGGATAGGATAAATGAATTTATAGTTCGAACGTCTAAGATAACAGGAGAAAAGTTAACTGAATTGATGCTTCAAACAGATGAACTCCTAAATGATATGGGTACTATATTAATTGGAAAACAGGCAGTGGAGCAGGGCTTAATTGATGAAGTGGGTGGAATAAGTCAGGCTATTAACAAACTAAATGAAATGATGGCAAAATAAATTTACTTTTATTAAATTGGCCATAGGATTTATCCTATGGTAATTTATGTTTAATATAAATATTTAAAGCCTTATCTATTAAAAACATTAAAGGAAAAAGGAAAGCTATGTAGAATATTTAACGTAGAAATGTTTATTTTTAAATTAAACAAAAGTGTGTTTGTAATTTACTGGAGGCGATATAGATATGGCTAGAAGCAGAAAAAAAGAAACTCATGTACTTGACAAAGAAATAAAGGGAATATTGATGTTTACAGTAGGTGTGCTTATGATAATAAGTGTGTTTTCACCGTCTTCCTCTGGTATAGTTGGTAGATTTATAAAAAAAGTTTTAATAGCGGTATTTGGAATAGGATCTTATATACTACCATTTGTTATAATATTTATAGGGTGCTGTCTTATAGCAAAGAAAAACAAAATAAAATTCAACAAAAAATTTTATGGAATTTTACTTTTTATTATAAATACACTGTTATTCATACAACTTATAGTTATGTCTGACTATTATGTAGAATATAGCTTGATGTCAGGCATAGAACGATTGTATCAATCAAATACTATATTTCATGGGGGAATAATAAGTTTTCTAATAGATGTTCCGCTTTTTAAATTGTTTGGAAAAACAGGATGCTATGTTATATTTACATCACTTTACATAATATCTTTTATAATAATGAGTAATGTTACTATATATGATATATTACATAATTTAAAATCTTTCTTCTTAGAAAAAAATACAGATGAAAGTAATAAAATACAGAATAAAATTTTAAATGAGGGTAAAATTGAAAATGAAGAAGTTAACCAAGATGATTTCATTAAGAGTATAAATAATAGAATAAAAATATTAGATTTTATGAAATCAGCAGATATAAATGATAATTATAAGACAGAAGTGTCTAGGGAAAATTTAAGATATCCTGCTGAACTTGAAAATAACGCTTTCAAAAAAAATTGTGAATTAATAAATGAAGAACTTGAAAAAAATATGACAGAAAGTGAAAAAAACTTAGTTTCAGTATATAATTTCCCTTCAGTGGATTTATTGAAACAAAATGCACAGTCAAAGTTAAATAAGCATGATAAAAGGGAATTAATAAGCAGTGCCAATAAACTAGAAGAAACTCTTGGAAATTTTGGAGTAGATGCAAAGGTGCTTCAAGTAAGTAAGGGACCATCTGTAACTAGATTCGAACTTCAGCCAAGTCCTGGAGTTAAAGTGAGTAAAATTGTAAATTTATCAGATGACATAGCTCTTGGGCTTGCAGCTTCAGGAGTGAGGATAGAAGCTCCCATACCAGGAAAATCTGCCATAGGTATAGAAGTGCCAAATAAGGATTTAACACCGGTTTATTTAAGAGAAGTTATAGAATCAGAGGAATTTATAACTTCAAAAAGTAAACTGGCTTATTGCCTTGGAAAAGACATAGGAGGAAATTGCATAGTATCAGACCTTACTAAAATGCCACATATCCTTATTGCAGGTGCAACGGGTTCAGGTAAAAGTGTATGTATAAATGCTCTTATAATAAGTTTGCTTTATAAGTATTCTCCTGATGAGGTTAAACTTTTGATGGTAGATCCTAAAGTGGTAGAATTAAATGTATATAATGGCATCCCCCATCTTCTTATACCAGTAGTTGTAGACCCTAAAAAGGCATCAGGTGCATTAAGTTGGGCTGTACAAGAAATGACAAGGAGATATAAACTTTTTGCGGAAAATAATGTAAGAAATATAGAAGGGTATAATCAATTGTTTAAACAAGGAAAAACAGATGGCAAACTTCCTTTTGTGGTTATAATAATTGATGAACTTTCTGATTTAATGATGGTATGTCCAAATGAAATTGAAGACTATATAGGACGTCTTGCTCAAATGGCCAGGGCAGCTGGAATGCATTTGGTTATAGCTACTCAAAGACCTTCGGTAGATGTAATTACCGGAGTAATTAAAGCAAATATACCTTCAAGAATATCTTTTGCAGTATCAAGTCAAATTGATTCTAGAACTATACTGGACAGCACTGGAGCTGAGAAACTGCTTGGAAAAGGAGATATGCTATTTTATCCTGTAGGTGAAGCAAAACCTATAAGAATACAAGGGGCTTTTATATCGGAAGGTGAAGTTGAAAAAGTAGTAAATTATATAAAGGATGAACAGGATGGACCTAATTATGAAGATAAAATAATGGAACAAATAGATACAAATGCAGTGAAAGCTATGAGTGATAGTGATGAACTTTTAGATGAGGCAATTAGAATTGTATTAGATACAGGACAAGCATCTACATCATTACTTCAAAGAAGACTTAGAATAGGATACAATAGAGCGGCTAGAATAATAGAAGAAATGGAAGATAGGGGAATAATATCAAAAAAGGATGGAACAAAACCAAGGCAAATTTTGATTGATAGAAATCATTATGAAAGTATGTAAGCTAGTTTAGTAGTGATATTTTTACATAGGATTAAAAATAAGTAAGTAGGAGGAAGTTTGGTGGATAAACTAAGAGTTGGATTAATAAGTCTTGGATGTGATAAAAATAGGTTGGATTCTGAGGTAATGCTTAGTAATTTAAATGAAGAGTATAGTTTAGTTCAAAATCCTAAATTAGCAGATGTAATAATCATAAATACTTGTGGATTTATAGAATCGGCTAAACAGGAATCTATAGATACAATACTTGAAATGTCACAATATAAAGAAAAATTTAATTGCAAGCTAATTGTGGTAACGGGATGCCTGGCTCAGAGATATGGTAAGGAACTTATGAAGCTGTTACCGGAAGTGGATATAATGCTTGGAGTAAATGATTATGACAAGTTAAATGAAAGCATAAAAAAATGTATTGAAAATGACCAAAGTAAGATTTATAATTGTGAATACAGTGATTCTAATATAAATGAGGGAAAAAGAATACTTACTACTTCAACACACACTGCTTATTTGAGAATTGCAGAAGGATGTGACAATCACTGTACCTATTGTATAATTCCTAAAATTAGGGGAAAATATAGAAGTAGAACCATTGAAAACATAATAAGGGAGTGTAATGATCTAGCTAATCAAGGCGTTAAGGAGATAATACTTATTGCACAGGATACTACAAAATATGGTATAGACATATATGGTAAAAAAATGCTTCCTCAACTCATTCAAAATATATCTAAAATTAGCGGAATAGAATGGATAAGACTTTTATATTGCTATCCTGAGGAATTAACAGATGAAATTATAAATGAAATTGTAGTAAATGATAAAGTATGTAAGTATATAGATATACCTATTCAACACGTAAGTGATCCTATACTGAAGCTTATGGGAAGAAGAGGAAGAAAATTAGATATAATAAAAAATATAGATAAACTTAGAAATAAAGTAGAAGGTATTGCAATTAGGACTACTATAATAGTTGGTTTTCCTGGAGAAACAGAAGAGAATTTCCAAGAACTAAAGGACTTTGTAAGTAATATGAAATTTGACAATTTGGGAGTATTTAAATATTCGAGGGAGGAAGGAACTGCAGCTGCAGAAATGGAAAATCAAGTTCCTGAGGAAATTAAATCTGCAAGGGAAGGAGAGCTTATGCTGCTTCAGCAGCAAATAATGAGTTCTATAAATAAGAGCAAAGTTGGCAGCATTTATAAAGTAATTGTAGAAGGAAAAAAGGGAGAACTATGGTACGGAAGAAGTTATGAAATGGCTCCAGATATAGATGGAGTTGTATATATAAAGTGTAAAAAAACTTTGAAAATAGGTAATATGGTTAATGTAAAGATTACTCATAGTCTTGAATATGATTTGGTAGGAGTTGTATGAAATGAATCTAGCAAACAAACTTACAATACTTAGAATGATATTGATTCCATTTTTTTTAATATTTATAACGGTAAAGGATATGCCCTATGGTAAACTTATTGCAATAGCTATTTTTATACTGGCATCTGTTACAGATAAATTAGATGGCTACATAGCTAGAAGTAGAAATCAAATAACAAATTTTGGAAAATTTATGGATCCTTTAGCAGATAAACTTTTGATTACTACTGCACTTATATGTCTTGTAGAGTACCACATAATACCATCCTGGGTTGCGGTTATAATAGTGGCTAGAGAATTTGCAGTTACAGGTCTTAGGACAATTGCAGCAGCAGAAGGAATGGTAATAGCTGCAAGTCCTTGGGGAAAAGCTAAAACTGCAACTCAAATAATTGCTATAATATTTGCCCTCTTAAATTTAACATATAATCATGTATCTTTAAGTTTACTTAGGGGATTTTTGAATCACCCACATAAAGTTTTAAATTTGATTACAGATGTTGCCATGGCCATAGCTATAGTAATGACTTTAATCTCAGGTATAGATTACTTTATAAAAAATAAAGAAGTTATAAGGGTAGACAAATAATTATCTGCAATTCGTAATTTACAATTTGCTAAAGAATAAATAACAGATAATGATAATTTTCCTCCTAACGTCAGAAAATATTAAAATTATAGATTTCCTGAGGTAGGAAGGAAGCCATCATTATTTGAACTTTGATATTTAGACTTTAAACTTTTTAAAAACGTTGCAGTATTGAATTCTTAAATTACTAATGGCACAGATAACTATAAGTATAGTTGATTAAAATGTTTTTATATGTTCATAATTAAAGTTAAATACAAAATTATGAAACTGTAATTTGAAAGGATAATATTTATGCAAAAACTTTAGATATTTAATGTATAAATTGTATATTACGAATTGCAGGTTATGAAAAAAACTGTTGACTGTATAAAGTGGATAGTATATAATTTATGCAGAACATGCGTTCGAGTTAGAGAGGAAGTGAATTTCTTGGCAAATTTAAGTAATGAGAAATTACAGGCTATAGAATCAGCTATGGGGCAGATAGAAAAACAATTTGGGAAAGGTGCCATAATGAAACTAGGAGAACACAGCGTATTAAATGTGGATGCTATTTCAACGGGCTGCCTTGACTTAGATATAGCGTTAGGTATAGGTGGAGTTCCAAGAGGAAGAGTAATAGAAATATTTGGACCAGAATCTTCAGGTAAGACTACAGTGGCACTTCATATAATTGCAGAAGCCCAGAGAAATGGAGGTGCCGCAGCTTTTATAGATGCAGAGCATGCACTAGATCCTTCTTATTCCCGAAATTTAGGAGTAGATATAAATAATCTTATTGTATCCCAACCAGATACTGGAGAACAGGCTATGGAGATAACAGAAGCACTCGTAAGATCTAATGCAATAGATGTCTTGGTAGTGGATTCAGTAGCAGCACTTGTGCCAAAGGCTGAAATAGAGGGAGAAATGGGAGACTCACATGTAGGACTTCAGGCTAGGCTTATGTCTCAAGCTCTTAGAAAACTTACATCTTCTATAAATAAATCAAAATGTGTAACAATATTTATAAATCAATTAAGAGAAAAAGTAGGAGTTATGTTTGGCAATCCTGAGGTTACACCTGGTGGAAGGGCTTTAAAGTTTTATTCTTCAGTTAGAATGGATGTAAGAAGAATAGACTCTATAAAGCAGGGAGATACCATAGTAGGTAATAGAACAAGAGTAAAAGTTATTAAAAATAAAGTAGCACCACCTTTTAAACAGGCAGAGTTTGACATAATGTACAATCAAGGTATTTCAAGAGAAGGAAATGTATTAGATGTAGGTGTTAGAGAAGAACTGATACAGAAGAGTGGGGCATGGTTTTCCTATAAAGAAACACGGCTTGGACAAGGTAGGGAAAATGCAAAACAATTTTTAAAGGAAAATAGTGATATATTATTTGAAATAGAAAGCAAGATAAGGGAAAAATATAAATTACCTTCTTTAAAAAAGGATTCTGTTAAAAAGGATTCTGTTAAAAAGGATTCTGTTGAAGACAAAGATAAAAATAACGATGGTAATAAAACCGATTCTAAAAAAGACAATTTAAAGCATACTGATAAATAACTTATAAGGGAAAATAATTACCACATTTTGTTTAAGAGAATAAAATGCATATAACTTGACAATAATTAAAATATAATATAAAATTAAGACAAATTCTGGTTTATCATGTATTTAGAAATTACCAATTGAATAAATATGGCACCTTTTCTATGCTTGCATATTTAACTGAATTATAGATTTACATAATAAGAGCAAAGGAGGTGTTCATGTGAATTCCATGATAATATATGAGCTTATTGCTGGTATAATAATAACAGTTGCTTTGATAATTCAATTCAATATGATTAAAAAGAAAGCAGCTGCTATAAAATCACAGGCTTTAGAAGAGTCTAATAGATTAAAGGAAGAGGCAAAAAAACAAGCTGAAACCCAAAAAAAAGAGGCTATACTAGAAGCTAAAGAGGAAATTCATAAATTAAGAAATGATTTTGACAAAGAGTCTAGAGATAGAAGAAATGAAAATCAAAGACTTGAAAGAAGGTTAATCCAGAGAGAAGAGTTATTAGATAAAAAAAGTGATGCTCTTGAAAAGAGAGAGAATGGCTTAGATAAAAAGCATCAGCAAATCGATAGATTACAGATAAGTGTAGAAGAATTATATAAGAAACAAAGAGAAAAACTAGAAAAGATATCAGAGCTGAGTTCTGAAGAGGCTAAGAATATTTTACTAGAACAAGTTAATAAGGAAATAAAATATGAATCTGCGATGATGATTAAAGAAATTGAAACAAAAGCTAAGGAAGAAGCTGATAAAAAAGCAAGGGAAATTATAACTTGTGCTATCCAGAGGTGTGCTGCTGACCATGTAGCAGAGACTACAGTACATGTTGTACCTCTACCTAATGATGAAATGAAGGGTAGGATAATAGGTAGGGAAGGTAGAAATATAAGAACCCTTGAAACATTAACTGGTGTAGATCTTATAATAGATGATACACCTGAAGCTGTAATATTGTCGGGCTTTGATCCTATAAGGAGAGAGGTTGCAAGGATAGCACTGGAGAAACTTATAATTGATGGAAGAATACACCCAGCAAGAATCGAAGAAATGGTTCAAAAAGCTGAAAAAGAAGTTGAAAATAATATTAAGGAAGAAGGAGAACAGGCCACTTTTGAGACTGGCGTGCATGGCCTTCATATGGAATTAGTAAAATTATTAGGAAGATTGAAGTATAGAACCAGTTATGGTCAAAATGTTTTAAAGCACTCTGTAGAAGTTGCTTACTTAGCTGGACTTATGGCATCAGAAATTGGGATAGATCCAACTATAGCTAAAAGGGCAGGATTGCTTCATGATATAGGTAAAGCAGTGGATCATGAAGTCGAAGGGCCTCATGCCGTTATAGGTTCAGAGGTTGCCAAAAAATATAGAGAATCGCCAATAATTGTAAATGCTATTGCAGCTCACCATGGAGATGTAGAAATCCAATCTTTAGAAGCGGTGCTTGTTCAAGCGGCAGATGCTATTTCTGCTGCAAGGCCTGGTGCTAGAAGAGAAACGTTGGAAGCTTATATTAAGCGTCTAGAAAAACTTGAAGAAATAGCAAATACATGTGAAGGTGTAGAAAAGTCATATGCCATTCAAGCGGGAAGAGAACTTAGAATTATGGTTAAACCAGAAAATATTGATGATGCAGGTGCTATTGAAATGGCAAGGAACATAGTAAAGAAAATTGAAGAAGAGCTAGAGTATCCTGGTCAGATTAAAGTAAATGTCATTAGAGAAACTCGTGCAATTGAATATGCAAAATAGTAAATAATTAAATAATATTGTTATAACATAGAAAAAAATTCCTTTTAGATTTTGTAACCTTTACAAAATCTAAAAGGAATTTTTGATTCTTTGTAGAATACTATATATATAGTACTAATAATTAAAGTTAATGTAAGGAGTTAGTATAATATATAGGAGGTTTAATTATGGAAGTATTAAAAGTTTCAACAAAATCAAGTCCAAATTCAGTGGCAGGGGCATTAGCAGGAGTTTTAAGGGAAAGGGGAGCAGCAGAGATACAAGCTATAGGCGCAGGTGCGTTAAATCAAGCTGTTAAAGCTGTAGCTATTGCTAGGGGGTTTGTAGCACCTAGTGGAATCGATTTAATATGTATTCCGGCATTTACAGACATTGAAATAGATGGAGAAGAGAGGACTGCAATTAAATTAATAATACAACCAAGATAACAATAAAAATTAATTTTTAACAAAAGGGCTTGTGATTTATCTCAGGTCCTTATTATAGTACAGTTAAAATGACATATTGACTATAGCATAGACTATGTTAAAATGTAAAAAGATGCATAATTCAAATTTAGCATATATACAGCTAGGGAGGAAAATTATGGGATCAATAATTCAACTAATGAGACCTAAGCAGTGGAGTAAGAATTTTTTTGTTTTCGCTGCAATTATTTTTTCGGGAAATTTTCTACATCAAAGTGTATTAAGGAATAATATATTAACTTTTATTTTATTTTGTATTACATCTTCTACTATTTATATATTAAATGATATTGTAG
The DNA here is from genome assembly GCA_036820645.1 of Clostridium sp. Classification (GTDB taxonomy): domain Bacteria; phylum Bacillota; class Clostridia; order Clostridiales; family Clostridiaceae; genus Clostridium_B. The sequence continues at coordinate 34,661 of DAISLB010000008.1, read as the reverse complement.
ATGTTGAAAAGGACAAGTGCCATCCTGATAAGAAGAACAGACCTATTGCAAGTGGCCGTATATCTAAAAATAAAGCTATAACTTTAGATATACTATTATTTATTTTAGTAATATGTCTTACATATATATTTTTAAATACAAAAATTTTGCTTGTTTTTTTGGTATATATTATAGTGAATATATTCTATTCCTTTAAACTTAAAAACTTAGTTATAATAGATGTTATGACTATTGCTTTTGGATTTGTATTAAGAGTTGAAAGTGGAAGTATAGCTACAGGGGTTCAGGTTTCACCCTGGTTGTTTTTATGTACGATACTTCTAGCACTGTTTTTAGGTTTAAACAAAAGAAAAAGTGAGATTGTAGCTTTAAAGGACAAGAGCAGTTCCTCTAGAAAGATATTAGAGGAATATTCCATTAAAAATATTGATAAAATGCTAACAATAGTAAACCCATCGGTACTTATGGCTTATTGCCTTTATACTTTTAGTTCCACACAAAGTAGAACTATGATGTTTACTATTCCTTTTGTATTGTATGGTATACTTAGATATGAATATTTAATGGATAAGGAAAACATAGGTGGGAAGCCAGAGGATGTATTTCAAAAAGACATACCTTTTTTTATTGATATATTAATATGGATTATAGTTGTTATAGTTATAATATACTTTAAATTATAGAAGGGAAATTAGTTTTAAATGAAAACTAAAGTTTTTGAATACAATTATTACCAAGGAAATAGTCATATATACAGTAATAGGTGGTATTATTATATAATGATGGCTTTAGGTATGGCTTTATCCATACTATGGGTGATTTTTGTGAATGCCAAGCCATTTTCAGATTTTGATTATTATTACAATTTAGCAAAAGAAATATCAAGAGGTCTTCCTTGGGGAGATACTTATACTTCTGTAGGCTATCCCATAGTTTTAGGAGGAATATTTAAGTTATTTGGAGCTAGTATATTAACGGCTAAAATATTTAATTTGTGTACTACTTTTATAAATTACCTGTGTTTTAAATTTATCTTATTTAAAGTGAACTTAAAGGAAATAGACAGGAAAATAATATTTGCACTATTTGTATTATTTCCTAATAACATACTCTTTAACAGCATTTTAGGTACGGAACTTATTTTTACAAGTATAATGCTTGCGGCAACTTGTCTTTATTTTAGTAACTTGAAGTGTAAGTATTTTTTTATAGGAATACTTACAGGACTTAATACGATGGTAAAACCTTTTTTTATAGTATTTTTCTTTGCTATATTTTTAGTAGATATAATAAAACATAAAAAATTGATTTGGGCTTTGAGAAACTCTCTTATCGTTTTTATAATGAGTATAGTTGTTATTTCACCTTGGATATATAGAAACACAAAATTAATGGGGCAACTTACTTATGTATCAAATAACGGTGGAATAGTACTCTATATAAATAATAATTCACAAAATCACTTAGGAAGATGGATGCCTGCGGCGGATGTGGAAGATTCTATTGTAAATAAACCTGAATATAAAAAGGCAAATAGAACACAGCAAAATAAAATTCTAAGTTCTGCTGCAAAGAAATGGATAAAAAGTCATCCTGTTGACTTTTTAAAACTCGGATTTAAAAGATTGTTTAGTACATATTTTTGTAGCGATGATGTAATGTATAGTACTTATGGCAGTGGAGTTAATAAGTCCTATATTCATACTCTGTTTATAATTGACAATAAGATAAGGGCAATTGTATTTTTATCTACTATCATATATGTTTTATTATATTTCGTAAGGACACTATATAGTATCTTTAAAGGTAAAAGTTATGAATTAGATAAATTTAAACTTTATTTAGTAGTGTTGTTTTTTATGTTTACTTCTGTTTATTTTGTAACAGAAGGACAGGGAAGGTATTCCTTCCCTGAAATATTTATAGCCGTTTACTGCTGCTATTTTTCTTTAAAATGCTTATTGTATTTATTATTGAAAGTTAAGGGGATAAGATCGTGATTGTATTGATATTGATATCGGTTTTTTTGGGAGCCATTGGACAGGTGCTTGTAAAGTATGGAGCAGTAAATCTGAATTTAAACTTTACTATAAAATATTTACTTCCAAGTATCTTAAGTATACTAAAAAATTTACCTGTTATGTTAGGAATTGCATCCTATGGGATAAGTTTCTTAATATGGATAAAGGTTCTAAGTAAGGTAGAATTAAGCTATGCTTATCCCATGGTTAGTTTAGGGTATATAATAACTATGATGTTTTCTTATTTCATGTTTAAAGAAAATATATCTTTTATAAGAATATTAGGAGTAGTTTTTATAATGCTTGGGGTAATACTTGTTTCAAGAAGTTAGAATAAAAAACTTTCACTTATCTTATTATAAGTAAAGGATGTTTTAAATCAAATTGTAATGGAGGAATAAAAATGATATTGTCAAAAAAAGCTGAGAAAATTCAACCATCTATAACTTTGGCTATAACGGCTGAGGCTAAAAGAATGAAATCAGAAGGAATCGATGTAATAGGTTTTGGAGCAGGAGAGCCAGATTTTAACACACCGGAAAATATTCAGGAAGCTGCAATAGAATCTATGAAAAAAGGGTGTACAAAATATACTCCAGCATCTGGTATTTTAGAATTGAAAGAGGCTATTGTTAAAAAATTCAAAAAAGATAATGGATTAAATTATAATATAGATCAGATTATAATATCTACAGGTGCAAAACAGTGTCTTTCAAATGCGTTTTTAGCTACATTAAACCCTGGAGATGAGGTTATAATACCTACACCATATTGGGTAAGCTATCCTGAGCTGGTTAAACTTGCCGATGGTGTGCCTGTATTTGCAGACACAAAAGAAAAAGATGGATTTAAATATACTTTAGAAGCTTTAGAAAAAGCATATACTAAAAATACTAAAATAATTTTATTAAACAGTCCTAATAATCCAACAGGAACTATTTATTCGAAAGAAGAACTTGAAGTAATAGCTAATTTTGCAAAAGAAAAGGATTTACTAATTTTATCCGATGAAATATATGAAAAATTAATATATGGTACTACTGGACACATAAGTATAGCAAGTTTGTCAGAAGATGCTTGCAATAGAACAATTGTTATAAATGGAGTTTCAAAAACTTATGCTATGACAGGATGGAGAATTGGCTATGCTGCAGCAAATAAAAATATAATTAAGATAATGTCTAATGTGCAAAGCCATACCACTGGAAACCCTAATTCTATAGCACAATATGCATCAGTGGCTGCTTTAAATAGTAAAGATACCCAAGTTAAAAGCATGGTAAGTGAATTTAAAAAGAGAAGAGATTGTATGGTAAGTAAAATAGACAAAATGAAAGACGTTTCATGCTTGAATCCAGAAGGAGCTTTTTATGTAATGTTAAATATATCCAAGCTCTTTGGTAAAACTATAGATGGTGCAGTAATAAATAATTCTTTAGAATTTTCACAGAAGTTACTGGCAAAAGAAAAAGTAGCAGTAATTCCAGGTTTAGGTTTTGGGTTAGACGGATACATAAGGTTATCCTATGCTACATCCATGGAAAATATACAAAATGGAATGGATAGGATAGATAAATTTATATCTCAGTTAAAATAGCTCATACCAGCTTTTGTTATAGCGGGAAAAATTGTATTGAAGCGTAAATAAAAAATGGTATAATAGGTAGAAAAATATTTGTGACATTGTGGTATATAATATTAAAGTATAGAGGTGAATTAAATGAGTTCTAAAGAAGTTATAGTTAAAAGTTCCACAGGATTACATGCAAGACCTGCAACTCTATTAGTAAAAAAAGCTTCTTCATTTAAATCTGATTTATCTATAGAATTTGATGGAAAAAAAGCTAACATAAAGAGTTTAATTGGAGTTCTTTCATTAGGAGTAACCAAAAATTCTACAGTTAAGATTACTGCATCAGGTAATGATGAATCCCTAGCAGTAGAAGAGATTGTTAAATTAATAAACTCACTACAAGAGTAAGATAATTTAAAGTATAGATATAAGGGACTGTTCAAAGCAATCTAAAAAATTGCTATTGCAACACCCCCGTATATCTATTTACAGCTGTTTTTGGCTTTAAAAAGAAGAATAATCATATCTATTCCTGCAGTTCCTATAAGTATATACAATATTCTTCCAATTAAATTAACAGGGTCACCAAATAAAATCTCCACTATGTTAAAATCTAATAATCCTATCAGTTCCCAGTTTATGGCCCCGATAACTACTAAAATTAAAGAAACTTTATCTATTATACTAAGTTTATACATATTTTACTTACTAGGTGGGTAAACTTGCCCAAACCCAATAAAGTTCACCTCTTTCTTCTTTATTATTTCTTAATTAAAGTATATTAACTATATAATAAAATAGAACAGTTTGTACACTTTATTTATTGGAGAAATATTCAAGTGAATATAAACGTATAATACAGAAAAAATATATGGTATAATATGAATGATAAAAACAATTATATTACATACGTACGGAGGTATTTTAAAATGAGAGACACATACACTACTCCTTTAAATACAAGATATGCATCTAAAGAGATGAGCTATATATTTTCTGATGAAATGAAATTTAAAACTTGGAGAAAACTTTGGGTAGCTCTTGCAGAGTGTGAAAAGGAGCTTGGACTTAATATAACTTCTGAGCAAATAGATGAGTTAAAAGCCAATATGGAGAATATAAATTATGAAGATGCAAAAAAAAGAGAAAAGGAGGTAAGACATGACGTAATGAGTCATGTATATGCCTATGGATTACAATGCCCTAAGGCTAAAGGAATAATACATTTAGGTGCCACTAGTTGTTATGTAGGGGATAATACTGATCTTATAATTATGAGAGAAGCACTTTATATAATAAAGAGAAAAGTTATCAATGTAATAAGCTATCTTACTAAGTTTGCTTTGAAATATAAAGATATGCCAACTTTAGGATTTACCCATCTTCAACCTGCCCAGCTTACTACAGTAGGAAAAAGGGCAACTTTATGGATTCAAGATCTTTACTTAGATATTGAAAATATAGAATTTGTTATACAAAATATGAGGTTTAGAGGTGTAAAGGGAACTACTGGAACTCAGGCTAGTTTTATGGAACTTTTTAATGGAGATGAAGAAAAAGTAAAGAGATTAGATAAAATGGTAACTAATAAAATGGGATTTGAAAAGGAATTTATGGTTACAGGACAGACTTATACTAGAAAACTTGATTCAATAATATTAAATACTCTATCAGAGATTGCTCAAAGCGCATATAAATTCAGCAACGATTTAAGAATACTACAGAATATGAAAGAGATGGAGGAACCTTTTGAAAAAAATCAAATAGGATCTTCTGCTATGGCATACAAACGAAATCCTATGAGATGTGAGAGGATGGGTTCTCTTGCAAGATATATAATAGTAACAGCTTTAAATCCTGCTATAACAGCTTCAACCCAATGGTTTGAAAGAACTCTTGATGATTCAGCAAATAAAAGAATATCTATTCCAGAAGCTTTTCTAGCTCTTGATGGAGTGCTAAACTTATATATAAATGTATCAGAAAATATGGTAGTTTATCCTAAGGTAATTGAATCACATGTAGCTTCTGAACTTCCTTTTATGGCTACAGAAAACATAATAATGGAAGCTGTTAAAAAAGGTGGAGACAGACAGGAACTTCATGAGAAAATTAGAGTTCATTCCATGGAAGCAGCTAAAAAGGTAAAAGTTGAAGGGAAAAAGAATGATTTATTAGAGAGAATCATAGGTGATCCTTTCTTTAAAATGTCTGAACATGAAATACTTTCGCTAGTGGATTCTAAGAAATTTATAGGTAGGGCACCTGGTCAGGTAGTTGACTTTATCCAGCAGCAAATAAAACCTCTTCTTGATAAAAACAAAGACATTTTAGGAGAAGAAGCTGAAATAGATGTTTAAGGGATTTTCAAAGAAATAACCAGTCAGTATACTAGCCTATTTTTTATCATACTGCGTCGGTAGAACCCTTAGATAGGATTCACTATCTGCGGAACCTACCTCCTTGTCTGATAAAAAATATCCGTCGCATCTTTGACTTGTTAGTTTCTTTCAAATCCCTAAGCTATAGAATAAATATGTGAAAATAAAAATTAAATCTGCAACTTAAATTAAAGCCTTCATATTCTAATACTATAGGATTATGAAATTTACCCTATAGCCTTAGTTATGGAGGTGTTTTAAATTGTCTAGAAGAAATCATACAGATGATTTAATGCAATTAGTATTATATATGGTGCCAAAGTATATGAAAAGAATACAAAAATATAATAAAATGTATAATGAAGGTTCCGATTATGAAAAAGAGTACTATGAGCAGGAATATGCTGATAATAAAGAAATATTTGATTTTATAGAAAAAAATATTATAGAAAAAAATAAAGAAATATTAAAAAGTGACTCGGAAGATAAGACTAAAAAAGTTACTGAGAAAGACAAAAAAGTTGCTGAGAAAGATAAAAAAGTTGCTGAGAAAGATAAAAAAACTGCTGACAAAGACAAAAATGTAAAAGAGAAGAAAGAGGAAAAAGATAAATCAGAGGAAAAAAAGGATGACAATAAAAAGGAACCACCAAGAAAACATAGTTCCCATAGAAAAGACAAAGGTTTAAAAAAGTTGGATGGAAAAATTAAAAAAGATAGTTCTATAATGTTTAAAAATAAATGTATTTTAAACTGCAATTCGGGAGTGAGTGACTTGTTGAATAAATTGGCAAGCGAAAAATTAGACTTATATGTTAAAAATGATACAAGTGGTATTTTTAAACAGGTAAATGTAGTGCATTCAGATGGGGAACTTGTTAGATTTAATAGTGGAGACTCGGATATTGTAGTACCTATAAAAAATATAGTAGGACTATATTCTACTAAGTTGTCATCTATGGAAAAGCTATCAGAAGAAGACAACTATAAAATTAGCTGTCCACTTGAAAAAACTATGAGAGAGTATTTTAGTTCTTTAGAGGGAAAGGTTATAGAGCTTTGTACAAAAGGTGAAGAAAATTTTAAGTATTTAAAAAATAAAACTGTCACAAATGTAGGTAGAGGATTTGTAATAGTAGATAACAATACAATGGTGACATTTTACAATATATTATTTGTAAAAGAATTAAAGAAAGCAGAGGGGACACCAGATCAAGAAACTGACAATAAAAGGGAACGTACCTAAGTTTATAGGTACGTTCCCTTTTTATTATTGCTTGGCATTTTTTAACTTTTCAATGCCAATCTCTGTTCTCTTTATAGATTCTTCTTTACCAATAATATCGGCTATTTCAAAAGCTCCACCAGGGGTAGATTTTTTACCAGAAAGGCCAATTCGTACAGGCCATAGTACTACTCCGTTTTTAACATTCATTTCTGATATTAAGCCCATGCAGCATTTTTCTATATTTTCAAAAGTCCAGGGTGATAGTTCCTTAAACTTTGGAAGAATTTTTTCAAGTACTGTAAGTGAGCTTTCTAAATTTGATTTCATTCTCTTGTGTACATATATGTCTTCAGTATATTCTGGGAGTTCCTCAAAGAAATCTAGAAAGTCTGGTATTTCGCTCAATACTTCAACTCTTGTCTGGAGTAAACTACTTATCTTTAAAAAATCTAAGTCCTTTGAAATTACTTTTTTATAATAAGGAAGGGCAAGAGAATTGAACTCTTCTAAAGACAGCTTCTTTATATATTCTCCATTCATCCACTTAAGTTTTACATTATCAAATATGGCAGGTGATTTATTTATATTTCTATAGTCAAATTCTTTTACAAGTTCTTCTAAATTAAAGATTTCCTGTTCACTCCTTGGGTTCCATCCTAAAAGTGCTATATAATTAAGCACAGCTTCTTTTAAATAACCTTTTTCTATCAAGTCCTCAAAAGATGCATCACCGTTTCTCTTACTGAGTTTATTGTGTTCATCTTTCATTATTGGGGGACAGTGAACGTATATTGGAATTTCCCATCCGAAAGCTTCATATAATCTATTGTATTTAGGAGCAGAAGACAGATACTCGCTTCCCCTTACTACATGAGTTATTCCCATAAGATGATCGTCTATTACGTTTGCAAAATTATAAGTAGGATATCCATCAGATTTTATAAGTATCATGTCATCTAATTCAGAATTGTCCACAGATATGTTACCATAAATTTCATCGTTAAATGAAGTAACACCTACCTCGGGGTTGTTTTGTCTTATAACGTAAGGAATTCCTGCTTCTAAATTTTTTTCTATCTCTTCTTTTGAGAGGTGTAGGCAGTGTTTATCATATTTATAAGTATCTGAATTATTTCTGAGTGAGTCTAGTCTTTCCTTTGTACAGAAGCAGTAGTATGCTTCACCTTTTTCTATAAGTTCTTTTGCATATTTTAGATAAATATCAGTTCTCTGACTCTGTACGTAAGGGCCAACAGGACCTCCTATATCAGGTCCTTCATCATGTTTAAGACCTGTAGTTTTTAAAGTATCGTAAATTATATCTAGGGCGCCTTCTACAAATCTTTCCTGATCTGTATCTTCAATTCGGAGTATGAAGTCTCCACCTGAATGTTTTGCAATTAAATATGTATATAGCGCAGTCCTTAAGTTTCCAACATGCATATATCCTGTTGGACTTGGCGCAAATCTCGTTCTAACCTTAGTCATTCTTTTCACTCCCATGTATTTTAAAGTAAAAACCTTTCATCTATTTAGACGAACTATTTAGACGAAAGGTTGTAAGTTTGCTACTACCCTTAATAATATATAATAATAGAGATTTTGTGTCAAGGAAGTTTGGTAAGAACTATTTGTAAAATAGAGAAAATGAATATTAAATGTAGGTAGTATTAATATATGAAAGAAAAATAAGTATATCATAATAAATGGACATAAAAATAAATTTGACATATATGCTGTCTATTGATATAAATAATATAGCACATATATTATTTATACAGCATATATTTTAAATATAAAGATAAATGTTACATATAATAAAATAAAAGTACATAAATTTTTTATAGGGGGAAAAGATAATGTCCATAAAAGTTGGAATTAATGGTTTTGGAAGAATAGGAAGGTTGGTTTTGAGAATTGCCCAGGAAAGACTGAAAGACAATATGGAAATTGTAGCAATTAACGCAAGAGCGGATAATGAAACTTTGGCACATCTTCTAAAATACGACTCCTGCTACGGAAGATTTAATGGAAATGTAAAGGCAGCAGAAGATTCAATTATTGTAAATGGTTCTAAAATAAAAGTGTTTAGGGAAAGCGATCCTGAAAATTTACCTTGGGGTAAATTGGGTGTAGATATAGTTATAGAATCTACAGGAAAGTTTAAAGATAGAGAAAATTTATACAAGCATATAAAAGCTGGAGCAAAAAAAGTTATAATTACAGCTCCTGCGAAGGATGAAGATATAACTATAGTTATGGGAGTAAATGAAGAAAAATTTGATGTTAAGTCTCATAATATTATTTCAAATGCATCCTGTACAACTAATTGTTTAGCACCTTTTGCTAAAGTTTTAGATGACAATTTTGGAATTATAAGAGGTCTTATGACTACAGTTCACTCTTATACAAATGACCAAAAATTACTTGATAAAACTCACAAGGATTTGAGAAGAGCTAGAGCTGCAGGAGAATCTATAATTCCAACTACTACTGGAGCAGCTAAGGCAGTGGCAAAGGTATTGCCTAATTTAGAAGGAAAATTAAGTGGTTATGCCCTTAGAATACCTACACCTACAGTTTCCGTTACAGACTTGGTTTGTGAGCTTTCAAAATCTGTTACGGTAGAAGAAGTAAATGAAGCTTTTAAAAAAGCTTCTGAGGGACCTATGAAAGGAATACTAGGATATTCTGAAGAACCACTGGTGTCCATAGATTACAAGGGAGACGACAGATCTTCTATAGTAGATGCTCTTTCAACTATGGTGTTAAAGGGTAATATGGTTAAGGTAGTATCCTGGTATGATAATGAATGGGCCTATTCTTGTAGAACTGTAGAATTGGCAAATTACATTGCAGACAAGATGGAGAAAGTTAGTGAAAAGCCTATGGATATGGTTTCAGAAGGAATTTAAAATATCAATCAAATTTTCATCTAGATGGAATCCTATAAATAAAAAAAATTGTTCCTATGAAATTTCATGGGAACAATTTTTTATTTTAAATTTAAAATGGACTATATGTTATAAATAATTACGTCTATTAGAACGTCTTTTATTTATAGATGCTAAGATAAAGATAAACAGTAGTACAAGTATAAAAATTGCAGCGTAAAAGGGAATAATATTTTTAGCTAAGGTATATTTTGGCAGATTTGAATAAATATTATAATTCCTGGAGAATTCACGCTGGCTTACAGTAAGTGTCCCCAGGGGAACTTCGCCTTTTAGAGCTTTTACAGAGGTATTTTTGATGTTTATTGTTTCCTTTAAGTCTTTTTTATTTAAATCATTATTATAATATGTTACATCATCCTTAATTTTAATAGGCACGTCTAAGCTTTTTTTAATACCTATAAAAGAAATAGGATTGTAGCTAATTTCTTTCCTTCCTAATATGGAATTTTTTTCATGTAAAACAACAGGATCTTTTGAATAACTCCAATTTATTATTTTTTCCATATCATCAAATACATAAGTGTCTGCAGGATCATAAACAGAGTCCATTACGACTCCTACTATTTTTCTCCCATTCCTGTCATAAATTGCAACTAGACATCTTCCAGCTGGTTCAGTATATCCGGTTTTACCTGCAATGCATCCATCTTTGCCTAAAAGTTTATTTGTGTTTTTGATGGGAAAAGCAAGACCTTTTGTAGTTTTTATAGTGTTTGCAGGTCTCTCCATGGCCTTTTGTACACGTGGAATTTTAAAAGCTTGTCTCGCTATGACACTCATATCGTAGGGTGTAGTATAGTGATCTGGATTATGGAGACCATTTGGTGTGACAAAATGAGTGTTTTTTAAATTTAGTTTTTTTACTTCTTCGTTCATTTTGTCAGAAAATGTAGATGCATCCTTAGATACATTTTCTGCTACGACGTATGCTAGATCATTGGCAGAATACATCAAAAGTCCGTCCATTACATCTTCAGCAGACATGGTATCACCTACCTCTATTGCATGTAAATCTCTATTTAAAGAGGATGGTGGTTGAGATTTAGCATCAGCCGTGTATGTTAGCATATCCCCTGGTTTTTTATTTTCTTCAAGAAGAATAGCTGTTAAAAGTTTTGTAGTACTAGCAGGGTACATTTTAATATCTGCATTTTTTTCATATATTATTTCATTTGTCTGCATGTCCACTGTTATGGCTGCTTTACCATATATTTCAGGTAGTGCAGCTGAATTATCAGCAAATACATTAAAAGATAAACAAAATATGAATATAAATGTAAGTAATAAACTAGTATTTTTCCATTTCAAAGTACATCACTCCACTTATTTAATATTTATGTATATGTTTTATTAAAAACGGTATATAATTAATACAGTATATAATTAATTATGATATTTTAAAGTATAACATTATAAAATTTATTTTACAATTGAAGGTTATTTGATTTTAGGAGGAGAAGAAATGATAGACAAAATAAATAGTATATTTAAATCTAGAAAACCAAATATACTTGGACATTATAATAAAAATTCAGTAATGATTCCCTTATGCAGCAGGGGAGAAGAATTAAATTTGCTATTTGAAGTAAGGTCTTTAAATTTAAAACATCAGCCTGGGGATATATGTTTCCCTGGAGGAAAACTGGAGAAAGGGGAAACTCCAAAAGATACAGCTATTAGAGAGACCATGGAAGAGTTAAATTTGAATAAGGAAGATATAGAGTTCATAGGAGATATGGATTACCTTGTTACTCCTTATAACTTTATAATGTATCCTTTTATATGTAAGCTAAATAAGGAAGATATAACTCCAAGTAAGGAGGAAGTAGATCATGTTTTTGAGGTACCTCTAAAGTTTTTTATGGAAAAAGAACCTGTATTGCATAAACTTAAAATAGTTCCACATCCAGAGGAGGACTTTCCCTATAATCTCATAAGAGGTGGAGAAAACTATAAATTTAGAAGGGGAAAAATGCCAGAATATTTTTATATATATGAAGATTATACTATATGGGGATTTACGGCACTAATAATAAAAAAGTTTACGGATATAATTAGAAATGAGATGTAATTTATTAACAGGCTTGTTAGCGTCTTTAGCGTTTAAAAAGCGTTATCCAGAGACGTAGCCGTAAGATAGAGGGACAGGTAATAAAATTTACTACCTGTCCCTCTATAACTTATGTAAATATTATTCTACATAAGTTGAAGAATATTTACTAAGGAGTTGATGTTTTAAATTCCAAAGATTTTCAGATAAATCTACATTGTAATGATGAGGGTTTTCAAATCTCAGCACTTCAGGCCACAGTTTGGATACTTCTTCTTTTGATCTATTTTTTATGTCTAGTACATCAGGGCAGGTATATACAAGTTTTCCCTTATCAAATATTTTTACTCTTAAATCTTTTATATAGTAATTTCTTATTTTTTTCTTTTTCCATGTAAAAACTGGATCAAATAGTTCTATAGGCTCATTTTTATTTATTTTTTCATTTTCTAAGGTTATTAAATCTGCAATTGCTATATCTTGTTTTTTACTATAAATTCTATATACTTTTTTAAAGCCAGGGTTAGTTATTTTCTCCTCATTTTCACTTATTTTTATTTTAGGTATTATATTACCCTTGCCATCCTCTATGGCAGATAGCTTGTACACTCCACCAAATACTGGTTCTGATCTTGCAGTTATAAGTCTCTCTCCTACACCAAAAGAATCAATGCAGGCACCTTCTCTAAGTACATCAGTTATGATAAATTCATCTAATGAGTTTGAAATAACTATGTCTACATCTTCAAGATCAGCCCTATCCAGTATTTTTCTGCATTCTTTTGTTAAGTAAGTTATATCTCCACTGTCGATTCTTACTCCCTTAGGTTTATGGCCATTTGGAATCAAAATTTCTTTGAAAACCTTTATAGCGTTGGGTAGACCAGATTTCAGTACATTGTATGTATCAATGAGCAGCACACAATTATCAGGATATACTTCAGCCCAAGATTTAAAAGATTCATATTCTGAAGGGAAAAGTTGTATCCAACTGTGAGCCATTGTACCTACAGCAGGCATACCAAACATCTGCTCAGATATAGTGCAGGCAGTGGAACTACAACCACCTATAATTGCAGCTCTAGCACCATATATGGCTGCATCAGGAGCTTGAGCACGCCTAGAACCAAATTCCATTACAGGTCTGTTGCCTGCTGCTCTACAAATTCTACTTGCTTTTGTTGCAATTAGAGTTTGGTGATTTATAGTTAGAAGTATCATGGTTTCAACAAATTGAGCTTGAATAGCAGGACCTCTTACAGTTATTAGTGGTTCATTTGGAAATATAGGAGTTCCTTCAGGTATTGCCCATACATCACAGCAAAATCTAAAATCTTTCAGGTAATTTAGAAAATCTTCTGAAAATTGTTTTTTGCCCCTGAGATATTCTATATCTTCATCTGTAAAACTTAAATTTGACAGGTATTCTATAACTTGTTGAACACCTGCCATTATGCAATAACCTCCTCCATCTGGAACCTTTCTGAAAAACATATCAAAATAGGCTATTCTATTGCCCATATTGGTTTTCAAATACCCATTACCCATAGTAAATTCATAGAAATCTACCAGCATTGTGAGATTCCTTTCGTTTCTCACATTAAAGTTCTTTGTGCTTTCCATAATGAAAATCTCCTCTTATTTATGTTTTAATTATGATAAAAAAATATATATATATATTGTAATACTTAAATTAACATATTACAAGGTTGTACATTTAAGGGATTTTTGAGGTTTATTTAAGTAGTTTTTTCTTTGGAAATAAGCTTGTTTTTAAGCCATCGGGTAGAATTTAATCAAAACTGATGCTTAAAAATCATTATTCTATAGCACAGGCTGCACAACCTTTTCTCTTGGATATTTTGATTTTCCTGAATTCCATTTTTAGTCCATCGTATATTAAAAGGTGTTCTGCAAGAGGATTTCCTATATGAAGAATACATTTGATGGCCTCCGTAGCTTGAATGGTGCCTATAACTCCTGGTGAAGTGCCAATTATTCCAACTTGCTTTGAAGTGGGAACAGCACCATCTAGGGGTGGATTTACAAAAACACACCTATAACATGGTCCTTTACCGGGAATATAAGTCATGGTTTGCCCTCTAAAGCTTATGACACCTCCATGGGAAAAAGGTTTTTTTAAGGCAACACAAGCATCGTTTATGAGAAATTTTGACTCAAAGTTATCCGTACAATCCAAAATAAAATCATAATTTATGTCATTTATTATATCAGTTATGTTATTGTGGCCAAGATATTCATTATAAGTTATTATATTTATATCAGGATTTATATTGCTTAAGGTTTCTTTTGCAGATAAAAGTTTTGGTTTTCCTATATTTTTTGTCATGTGTATTATTTGTCTTTGAAGGTTTGACAGTTCTACTTTATCAAAATCTACAAGTCCTAGTGTCCCGATACCTGCTGCAGCAAGATATGCAGAGGCTGGGGAACCAAGCCCTCCAGTACCTATAATTAATATCTTGGCATTTAAAAGCTTTTCTTGACCGGTTTCGCCAATTTCTTTTAGTGCCAGGTGTCTTGCATACTTTTCTCGCTCTTTATCTGTTAATGGCATTTATATAACCTCCATATTTTTAAAATGCTTTTTTAAATTATAGGTTGCAGTGAAAGGGTCACTTGACGTCATTACTAGAGACATAACTGCTGCGCCGCAAACTTCGGTTTTCAGTACCATATCTATATTACTTTCATTTATCCCACCTATTGCAATAACTGGAATTGAAACGTTATTTAAGATTTCTTCTAAAAATGAAATACCTCTGCCTCTCATACCTCTTTTACAATTTGTTTCAAAAATATGTCCTGCTAGGAGATAATCAGCACCTTTTTTCTGCGCATTTACAGCTTCTAAAGTACTGTGTACAGACACACCTACAGTGCACTTTAATTTAAGATTGCTGTTCATATAGTTTTGATAACTTGTATGAAATCCGCTGGAGTTTACCTTTACAGCAGCCTGTATATTACCGTTTATTATCAAAGGTATATTTTTAGAATCTGTAATTTCTTTTATTTTCTCAGCAATTGGAACTAGCTGGCTAAAAGTAAGATCTTTTTCACGCAGGATTACTGCACCTGCACCTGCACATACTGTACTTTTTATTATATCAATCATGCTTTTATTTTTTATAAGTTTTCTGTTTGTTACTATATATAATTTTTTGTTCATGACACCATAGGTTCCCAATCTTTCATTACAGGGAAATACCCCTTACTTGTTATTGCTTCTCTAACTTCTTCAAGGCTTCTTTTGTCCGATGTATCAAATTGCTTTTCACCTGGATTTTCTTGGGTATGGCCTCCAACTTCTGTAGATACACCAGCTGACATTTTGGTGACTCCAAGAGGTATAAGGTTATTTCTCATTTCTGAGCATTCTCTTGTAGTTATATTGGTGCCTGACCTTGGAATAAATAATTTAAGTGCCAGTAGTATTTGAACCACAGTTTTCTCGTCTATTTCGTGAAGATCGTTAAATGATCCTGCATGAGGTCGTATTCTTGGAACTGAAAAGTTAACATCTACTCCAGAAAACTTTTTTTGGATATATGCACCGTGAAGTCCACCTAGAAAAGCTTCCTGACGCCAATCGTAAAGACCATAAAGTGGACCAAGACCTACAGAATATACGCCGGCTTCACAGGCTCTTTCTGGAGTTTCCAGTCTATATCTATAATTTTTCTTTGGGCCTCCAAGATGTACCTTTGAATATAATTCTTCGTTGTAGGTTTCCTGATACATGGTTAAACTATCTGCACCAGCTTTAACAAGTTCTTCATATTCCTCTTTTTTAAGAGAATATATTTCAAGGCATATGGAACTGAAATATTTATTGAGTATTTTAACACAATCTTTTATATAGGAAACAGGAGAGTATTTTCTGGATTCTCCAGTTAAAAGAATTACATGTCTAAATCCCATGTCATGTACAGCTTTAGCTTCTTTTTCAACCTCATCAAGAGATAGAACTTTTCTGTTTATATCATTTGTACAATTGTACCCGCAGTAGACGCACTTGTTCTCACAGTAATTTGCAACGTACATTGGGGTATATATGAGCACATTTTTCCCAAAGTATTTTAAGGAAATGTTGTGAGCCTTTTGAGCCATTTCTTCAATATGTTTTTCTGCAGTAGGTGAAAGCAGGGCTAAAAAATCGAATTTGTCTAGTTTATCTTTAGCAATTATTTTTTCAATTTGCATATCTGTAATACCTTTAAAAAAACTGTCATAATCAAAATCTTTAAAAATTTGAACTACATCATAAAAAGTCATTTTAACACATCCTATCTTATCTTAAAAATCCTGTAAGTGGTGATGAGGCACTGGCCAGTTCCTTTCCTATACCAGGTTTTGAAAGAAAGGCTTTTCTACCTGCCTGAACTGCTAGCTTGAAAGCCTCAGCTATGAGTACAGGATTTTCCGCTGTTGCAAGGGCAGTATTTGCAAGTACTGCATCTGCACCCATTTCCATGGCTTCTGCGGCGTGAGAAGGCTTTCCTATACCTGCATCTACAACTACAGGAATATCTATTTCGTCAATTATGATTTTTAGAAGTTCCTTGGTTTTAAGGCCTCTATTTGTTCCTATAGGAGCACCTAAAGGCATCACTGCAGAGGCACCGGCCCCTACAAGTCTTTTTGCATCCATCAGATCAGGACTTATATAGGGAAGTACTACAAAACCTTCTTTTACAAGAGTTTCAGTGGCTTTTAAAGTTTCATAGTTATCAGGAAGTAAGTATTTGCTATCTGAAATAACTTCAATTTTTACCCAATTTCCACATCCTGTTGCTTTAGCTAAATGAGCAAGTCTTATAGCTTCTTCTGCATTTCTTGCACCAGATGTATTTGCTACAAGTATGCAATCTTTATTTATATAATTCAATATGTTGTCTTTTGATTCTGTAGCATGTATGTCGATACGTCTTAAGGCTACAGTTATAACTTGTGCTTCAGAGCTTTTTATAATATCGGGAACTATTTTGTTTGATGAAAATTTCCCTGTCCCAATGAAAAATCTGCTTTTTATCTTTTTATTTGCTATTACAAGTTCATCCATAAATTTAATTCTCCTTTAATTTTAGAATGTTATTTTAAGGGCTAATGATTTAGCCGCCGCCAACATAGCGGATAATTTCTACTTTAGAAGTGCTTGAAAGCTTTTTTATTTTATAGTCATCTTTGTTTATTATTTCTAAATCAACTTCAACTACAACTGTTTCTTCATTTACATTTAACTTGTCCAGCAATTCAGATACAGTTATATTGTTCGTAAAATTTAATTCTTCTCCATTTACAATCATTTTAAGGCCTCCTTTCAAAAAAATAAGGGAAGCAGATAAATGCTTCCCTTAAAAAATTCAAGTATGTTTGTTAAATTCCCTACGTTGGCATTATCCAAATCAGGTCAAAGGGTAAAAGATAACATCTTACTCTCAGCACATTTTATGTGCTCCCCTATAAAATTATATTTATTTTTAAAAATAAGTAGGAGTGTTTAATATTGTAAACACTCCGTCAAAGTACATTTTAATTAATTTGACTCCCTACGGTAGTGTTAACTACATCAAGTTCAAAGGGTCAGGTTTTACCTTCTCAACCAAACTGGTTCCCCCGCAACAATTTATTAACTTATAGGTATATAATACAACTTAATTTTATATATGTAAATACTTTAAAATTTTACCGAGCATAGAGTTTGAGTACTTGTAAGTATTAACTTATTGGTAAGAATTAACTTTGACTGCATATAGGAACCAAATATAGGAATGATCTTTTTTAAGTTATAATAGTTTTTAAGCTATTTAAATTTAACAAGGATTAATGTCAGAAAATATATTGTATCTTCGTATTAGTATATGAGAAGCTTCTTAGGGATGTAAAAATGTGAAGATAGATGAAAATAATTTTATAGAACAGATAAAAAAGAAGAATCCAAAAGCTATTGAATTTGTGGTGGACAAATATATTAATTTGGTGTTTAAAGTAGTACGTACAGTATTGAATTCAAAGTTTGAAGCACAGCATTCGGAAGAATGTGTAAATGATGTGTTTTGGGCTGTGTGGAACAATAAGGAGAAAGTTAAAAATGATATGAAAGTAAACCATGATGGCAACTTTTTAATGGATTATGATTACTGGGCTGCTTATGATGACAAGGGAATTGAACTCATGACTAAGGGTTCAGGTGTAAGCGGCAATTCTAATACGGGAATATTTAACGTTGAAATGCAGTATAATAAACTTAGTAAAATTCCAAAATATTTAACCATTGTTCCATGCAAAATTACTCCTTCAGGGGGGGAATGTGTGGGCACAGATGAGAATGGTAAAGAGGTACATTACGCTGTTAAGAGTAAAAAATCGGCAGAAATAAGTAAGACAATTGATGGGGTGTATCCTATAGAACTTTCTCAAGGCAAAATGGGAAAAATTACAATAGAAAAAATAGAAACAAATAATGATAGTACTACAGTTAAATACAGAGTAGAAGGTAAAGCACCGTACTTCCAGGCACAAAGTCTCTGGATAAAAGATTCTAATGGAAAAGAAGTGGATTATAAAAGTTATGATATAAGAAAAGATGACAGCAAGCCAGATGAATTTGTAAGACAATTTAAGAAACTTGACCCAAACAAGAAATATACTATAGTTACTAATGATTTTAGCAACGTGGAGTTCAGAGAGGACTTGAAGTTTAAAATCAACCTTAAATAGTATTGTCTATTGATAAAAAAAATTGCATAATAGTATAGTAAGAAATATTTTGTGACGGAGGTTTTAAAATGGCTTTGAGAAATATACGTACTTTAGGTGATGAAATATTGAGGAAAAAGTGCCGAACTGTAGAAAAAGTTGACGACAGAATTTTAACTTTACTTAAGGATATGGCAGATACGCTGCATAACACAGGAAATGGAGCAGCAATAGCAGCACCACAAGTTGGTGTATTAAAAAGGGCAGTTGTTATAGACATGGGTGAGGGTATAATATACCTGATAAATCCAGAAATAATTGAAGAAGAAGGAAGTCAGGAAGTTATAGAAGGATGTTTAAGTATTCCAAATAAGTGGGGAAAACTGATAAGACCTGCAAAGGTGAAGGTAAAAGCATTAAATGAAAAAGGTGAGGAGTTTACAATAACGGGAGAAGGGGATTTAGCTAAGTGCTTATGCCATGAAATAGAACATTTAGATGGAATACTCTTTATAGACAAAGTAACAGAATTCTTAGAATAAGGATAAACATAAAAGTCTTGAAAATAATAAAAGTGGGTTCTCCGATAAAGTCGGAGAACCCACTTTTATTATTTTTAAATTTAGAGGCTAATATCTGCTGTGGGTGTCTCTTCCACAAACTTGGTAACCTTTTTCACTACTGTAAACCTTCCACTGTGTTGTTGCACCAAAGTCGTTGTTATTTATATTTATAGGTTCTTCATCCTTTTTTGATTTTTCCACTTTTTTATTATCAATTTTATCTCCTAATTTTTTTGCCATAGCAAACACCTCCTTTTATAGTTTTACTCCAAGATGTTTTTTTATGATATGTATCTTAAGGTATTATTTCCATAAAACTATTTTATCGGATTATTACATTTTATTTACTTAAATTTCACAATTTAAAATAATGAGATCTAAATTAATTTACAATTCACAGCTCACAATGCACAATTCCGGTAGATTTTTTTCCGCTAATGCTATGAAAAATCTAAAAACTAGGTAGTGTGAACATTAAATTTTTAGATTTTCTGTAACAACAGAAAATCGTCCTTAATTGTGAATTGTGCATCGTACATTGTGAATTGATTACAAATAACTGATAGAAAATGTTATAATTAACTAAATGGTAAAGATAACCTAAAATAAAAGAGAGTTCTAAATCATATTTTAGATAAAAGTAGCAGAAAATAAACATAAAATATTAAGTAAGGTGATATTATGGGAAAAATATACGGCTTTTATACAATGCCTCATCCTCCCATTGCGGTTCCTGAGGTAGGACGCGGCCAGGAGATAAAAATAAAAAACACGTTAGATGCCTGTTATAAAGTTGGTGAAGATATAGCATCTATAAAACCAGATACAATAATAATAATTACACCACATGGACCAATGTTTAGCGATGCAATTGCAGTGTCTTGTGAGGGCAATATACATGGTGATTTAGGGAAATTTGGTGTCCCTGAGGTGAGTCAGAGTTCAAATATAAATTTACCATTGACAGAAAAAATAATAGAATATTCAAAAGAACAAAATATTTTAATGGGAAAGATGACAACAAGGACTGCTCATCAATATGGAATTGAATATGAATTAGACCATGGTGCTTTAGTTCCATTGTATTTTGTAAATAAAAAGTATCCAAATTATAAGTTAGTTCATATAACTTATGGAATGCTTTCTAAAATGCAGCTCTATAAATTCGGAATGTGTATTAAAAAAGCTGTGGGTGAAGTCAATACTAAAGCAGTATTTATTGCAAGTGGAGATTTATCCCACAGGCTTACTAAAGATGGACCTTACGAGTACAGTCCTTATGGAGAAAAATTTGATAGAGAAATAACTTCACTGCTTGAAAAAGGTGATGTTTCAGGAGTATTCAACATGGATAGCAAGACTGTAAGTGAAGCAGGAGAATGTGGATTGAGATCTTACTATGTAATGCTAGGAGTAATGGATGGATGTGATATTAAAGGCAATATCTTATCTTATGAAGGTCCCTTTGGTGTTGGATATGGGGTAATGAGTTTTTCACTTAAAGATGACAATAGGGACACCTATAGTAAATTAGTAGAAGAAAGACAAAAAATAATTATAGGAAAAAGGGAAGCTGAAGATTCTTACGTAAAACTTGCCCGTGAAAGTCTAACTTATTATTTAACTTATGGAAAATATTTAAAAACTCCAGACTATATAACTGATGAAATGAAAAATAGTAAAAGTGGAGTTTTTGTATCCATGAAGAAGGAAGGTCAACTGAGGGGATGTATCGGAACTATTTTTCCAACAACAGAAAATACAGCTGAAGAAATTATCAGAAATGCTGTTTCAGCAGGAATACGTGACCCTAGATTTATGCCTGTTAGAGAAGATGAACTTAAAGATATAGATTTTTCTGTAGATGTGCTTACAAAACCAGAAAAAGCTTCAAAAGGGGAACTTGACCCTGAAAAATATGGTGTAATAGTGAAAAAAGGTTCTAGATGTGGTCTATTGCTTCCAGATTTAGAAGGAGTGGATAATGTAGATAATCAGCTTCAAATTGCACTTGAAAAAGGAAACATATCTCCAGATGAAGACTATACTATTGAAAGGTTTGAGGTTATAAGGCATAAGTAAAAGTTTTTGAGTATTGGAGGAAGATAACTTTTGTTACATGAAGGATTGTTTTATGAAAAGCAGGATGACAGGGTAAAATGCATGTTGTGTCCACATAATTGCATCATAGGTGATAAGAAGCAGGGAAGATGTTCTGTTAGAATCAATGAAAATGGTGTGCTTCAATCTACAAATTATGGTGAAATATCATCCATGGCGGTTGACCCGATAGAAAAGAAACCTCTATATCATTTTAAACCCGGCAGAAACATTCTATCCGTGGGAAGTTTTGGATGCAATTTCTCCTGTAGCTTTTGCCAAAATTATACCATAGCTCAGTATAGACCTAAAAGCCAGTATGTACCTCCTGATGAGTTAATAGAAGCATGCTTGGATATAAAAGATAATATTGGAATAGCTTTTACTTATAATGAACCTAGTATATGGTATGAATATGTATATGAAACATCAAAAAAGCTGAAAGAAAATCATCCGGAATTTAGCGTAGTTCTTGTTACAAATGGATATATTGAAGTAAAACCACTTGAAAAACTTTTGCCCTATGTAGATGCCATGAATATAGATTTAAAGGCATTTAATCCAAAGTATTATGAAAAAGTATGTGGGGGAGATGTTGAATCCGTACTTAAAATCATAAGTGAATCAGCCAAGAAGACTCATGTAGAAATAACTACATTACTTGTAAATGGTCTAAATGATTCTGCCTTGGAGGTGGAAAGTATTGCTTCCTATCTTGGAAATTTAGATAAAAATATTCCACTTCACTTATCGAGATATTTTCCAACCTATAAGATGGATAGACCAGCTACGGATATAAATGTAATGATAGAGTCGAGAAAAGTTGCAAAAAAGTATTTGAATTACGTATACCTTGGAAATGTTCAAGGTGTTGACAATTCTACATATTGTCCTAAGTGTGGAGAGCTTTTAGTAGAGAGAACTGGATATTTTACTGAAGTTCATATGGATAATAGCAAATGTCCTAAGTGTGGGTACAATATAAATATATTGTTCTAAATTCTAAAGCAGGTGACTTTGCTAAGGTTACCTGCTTTAAGGCATTTGAAAGAAAATACCAGAATTACGGTAAGTACTATTTAAGGTTCATTGGATAATAATTTAAAATGGTCATTCTAACCATTTCATTTGAGTTATTTATATATGTATGGGTTTTAGATGCATCAAATGAAATGGAGTCACCTGGACTTAAAACATATCTTTTGTTATCTGTTTCAAGAGTAAGTTCTCCATCAAAAATCAGTATGTATTCATATTCATTTTCACCGTGAGAATTTGAAGTATATGAACTTTTCACATCTAATTCAACTGTAAACAGTTCAAAATTTCTTTCGCTTTGAGTAGAAAAATGACAGTAAACTCTATACTTACCATCTTCACTACATTGCCTTATGGTATCATCTTTTTTTATTAAAGTAGTTTTACTTTTAGGCTGATCTATAAGTGCCGTATAGGGAACTTTAAGACCATTTGCCAATTTCCATATTGTATTTATAGTTGGATTTGACTGGCCCCTTTCTATTTGACCTATCATAACTTTACTAACACCTGAGAGTTCAGAAAGATTACTTAAACTAAGCTTTTTATCACTTCTAAGTTTCTTGAGATTTGAACCAATTATATTATTTAAATCCATTTTATTTCACCTCTTGACAAATATAACGTACAGTTGTATAAATATAGTATATCAAATTGTATTATAACGTACGATAACTATATTATAACATACACAATAGAATTATGAAATATTTAGGGGGCAAAAATGGCTGAACAAAATACAACTTACGCAAACAAAAATTCTTTTATAAGTGGGGCAATAGACTGTATTCCAACTTTATTTGGATATTTGAGCATAGGATTTGCCTGTGGGGTAGTGAGTAAATCCTGTGGCATGACTATCTCAGAAACAGTAGCTATGAGTACTTTCATATATGCAGGTTCATCTCAGTTTGCTGCTGCAGGAATGATACTGTCATCAGTATCAGTTCCAGGTGTGATTTTAACTGTCTTTTTAGTGAATTTAAGACATCTTTTAATGAGCGCATCAATAGCACCTTATTTTAGTAAAAATTCGCTTTTTAAAAATTTTACGGTAGGTGTACTTTTAACGGATGAAACTTTTGCACTTGCTTCGTCAAAGGCAAATAGTGAAGATAAAATAGATTACAAGTGGATGATGGGAATAAATTTAACAGCCTATGTGAACTGGATTTTTGCAACTTTTATAGGGGCATGCTTTAGCAGCTTGATATATGACTATAAAAAGTTTGGACTTGATTTTGCACTTCCGGCTATGTTTATAGGGCTCTTGATTTCCAGTGTGAAAGAAAATTCTAATTTAAAAAAATCCTATGCAATTATGATTTCTTCTGCTGTAATTTTGCTGTTTTCCATTAAATTTTTATCTGCAAACACAGGAATTATGATTGCAGCAATACTTGGAGTAATTATAGGGGGAGTGATAAAAAAATGAATATGTATATTTGGTACATAATTATAGGCGGCTGTGTAGTAACCATGCTTCCTAGGGTAATTCCTGTAATGTTGATTTCAAGAATTAATATAAATGATAGGACAGCAGAATTTTTAAAGTATATTCCTATCTCTATTTTGACAGCTCTTGTAGTGTCATCATTGTTTATTTCAAATAACAAATTTTCCATAGATATTTCTACTGTACTTGCATCAATTATAACTGCAGTAATTGCTGTTAAAAAGAATGACTTACTTTTAACTGTAATAGTAGGAGTAATATCTATAGCAGTGTTAAGAATGATATTTTAATTTTTTAACCTATGGTTAAGTTTTTTATATAATATTCAACTAACAATCCATTGGTATAAAAGTTTCAGTAAGATATACTAAGTGTTGTAGGGTCTTATAATAAAATTATGGAGTGAATACGATATGGATAAATTGCAGATAGGTGAAGTAATATTTAAACTTAGAAAAGAAAAGGGAATTACACAGGATCAATTAGGGGGATTTATTGGAGTATCCACAGCAGCAGTGTCAAAGTGGGAAAGTGGCAATTCCTATCCAGATATAACTCTTCTTCCTGTACTTGCATCATTTTTTAATGTCTCTATAGATGAACTTTTAAATTATAAAGTTGAACTCTCTGAAAAAGAAGTTATGAGGATATTTAAAGAATGTGAAGCTATGTTTAGCGGTGACGATATTGATGAAGGAATTAATAGATCCATGGAATACATATCAAAATACAAATCAAGTTATTATTTAAAACTCATGATAGGATGCCTGTTTAATATGTATTCATGGAAAAAGGGAGAAGAAAAAATAGAAAATGTAATGCTTAAATATTCTATTGAATTGCTTGAAGATGTAGTGAAAAATTGTAATGATACAAAATTAGTAGAACAAGCCTTATTTCAGCTTGGTGGTATTTATTCTTCAATTGGAGAAAATGACAAGGGAATAGAAGCTTTAAATAAAATTCATAAAAATGATTTTAATGTTGATTTTATGCTTGCAAATATATATATAGATAAGAATCAGATGAAAGAAGCGAGAAAAATATTTCAAGGCCAGCTTTGGAAAAACATGCATGGAATGAGTTTTGTATGTACGGGACTAGCTAAATCCTATATTAAAGATAAAAAGAATTTACATATGGTAGATAAATATTGTAACCTAGCTATAAACGTTAAAAAGGTACTTTCACCTGAATGTGATAAAATTCTTGGCATGCATATAGAATATATGAATTTTGCACAAATGTACCTTCAGTTTGGTGAAAATAAAAAGGCTATAGAAATGTTGTATAAATGGATAAATTATATTAAAAAGAATGATATAAATGCCCCAAAGGATTTTGCATCCACTTGGTGTTTTAATGAACTTTCAGAAGGAGAACGTGCTTTTACTTTGAATTTGTATGAAAATATGTCTAAAATTTTAGAGGATCCAGTATTTGATCCTATTAGGGAAAGTAATGACTTTAAAGCTATTTTAAAGGATTTAAATGAGATCACAAAAGCTTCATGTAACATTTAAATTTAAAATGTGTGAAAGCGAAAAATATTGCAAAAGAATAAAAAATTATTGTATAATAATGTTGATTTATTGTAAACAAAAGAAGGGAAGATGTTTATGCCATATATAAATTCAAGATTAACAATAAAGCTTTCATACGAGCAAAAAAAATCTATAAAAAGTGAAATGGGAAAAATAATTTCAGAGATTCCTGGAAAATCCGAAGAGTGGCTTATGGTAAGTTTTGATGATGATAAAACAATCTATTTTAGAGGAAATAAGATGGAAAAGGCTGCCCTTGTGGAAGTAAAAATATGTGGAACTGCTGAAAGGGTTTATAAAAATAAGGTTACTGATTTAATATGTTCTTTTTATGAATCAGAGTTTGATATACCAAAGGACAGTATATATGTAATTTTTAGTGAAATTAGTGATTGGGGATTCAATGGAAACTTATTCTAGACATTCAATTATAGGCTTGTGAAAGGCAGGTCTATTTTTTATGTAGGGCAATAATTTTAAGGAGAATTGGAAATGAATATTCAAATATTTGGAGTAAAAAAATGTTTTGATACAAAGAAGGCTGAACGTTACTTTAAAGAAAGAAGAATTAAATATCAGTTTATAGATTTAAACATTAAAGAAATAAGTAAAAGGGAATTACAAAGCTTAAAGGCAGCAGTAGGTATTGATAATTTAATAAATAGTAAGGCAAAAGAATATGATAAATTAAATGTTGGACTAATAAGGAGTAGCGATATAAAAGAAGAGATACTTTTAAAGAATCCAAAGCTTTATAAAACTCCAATTGTTAGAAATGGGAAACAGGCTACAGTTGGATATGAGCCTTCAATTTGGAGTAAATGGGAGTGAATAATATAATTTAAATATAAAGATATTAA
This sequence comes from Clostridium sp., assembly GCA_036820645.1. Classification (GTDB taxonomy): domain Bacteria; phylum Bacillota; class Clostridia; order Clostridiales; family Clostridiaceae; genus Clostridium_B. The sequence continues at coordinate 8,167 of DAISLB010000008.1, read as the reverse complement.
GGGAAATAAAAATTATTAGCTAAAAATATTGAAGCATGATAAAGTAAATGGTGAGATAAGAAACATAAGGCTAGTTTAAGAAAGAGAGAGGGGAAAATGAAAATAGATAAAAAATTACTAAAATACTGTATATATGCAGGAGCAACAGTGCTTTTAATTTACGTTGCTATAGCGTTTCTAAATAATATAGGTAATATATTTATATTGTTATGGAACATGTTAAAAGGAACCATTGACCTTGTAAAACCTTTTTTTATGGCACTAGTAATTGTATACTTATTGAAACCAGGAGTGGAAAGTATTGAAAATTTCTTAGAAAAGAAAAAAATACTAAAAAAAGCATCGCACAGAAGAATAGTGGGAATTATAGGTGTGTATACATTAGTAGTAGCTATTTTTGCAGCCGTTATTAGTGGAATATATATTATGATTGGTGGAAAGCTTTCTCAAAATACAAGTATAGGAAATATGGCATCATATTTAAGTGAGTATTTAACTAACTCAACATTGTCAGTTAGTTCTGTTAGTGAAAAATTAAAAAGTTTAAATATTTCAATACCTACAGATTTAAATGATAAGATTGCTCAAATCGTAAGTTATGTACAATCCTATTTTTCTGCAAGTATAGGAGCAATGACAAATTCAATTGTGTCTATAGTAAGTAATATAGCTTTATTTTTTATAGCTATAGTATTAAGCATCTATTTAATACAAGATTCCGAGTACTTCATAGGTTTATGGAACAAAATCTTTAACCTTGCATTTGGAAAAAGTAAAGCAGGAAACAAATTAAAAGAAATACTACATGTTATGGATGTTACGTTTTATAAATATATACGAGGACAATTATTAGAGGCTTCTATGGTAGGAGTTTTATCAGCTATTGTACTGTACTTTATTGGAATAGATTATGCTTTAGTCATAGGTATTATTGCAGGTATTTGTAATATGATACCATATATAGGACCTATTGTTGGAACTGTTTTAGCAGTAATTATGGCACTACTAAGTGGGCAACCTATTACAGCAGTGTGGGCAATTATTGGAATGCTTGCAGTTCAGCAAATAGATAATAACTTATTGGCACCTAAAATCGTAGGAGATAGCGTAGGACTTCATCCTGTATTTACCATGATTGCAATCCTTGTAGGTGGGAATGTAGGTGGACTTATAGGAATGCTTGTAGCAGTGCCTACTGCCGCTTGCTTAAAAATATTGCTTGGTAAATGGTATGCTTCTTACATGGATAAATACGTTAAAGGGATAGAAAATAAATAGAAAGGAGATATGTTGCTTTGATTTTATCATAGAAGCTATATTTTACAGACTTTTTTTTATAGTCTCGATGAAATTAGCAATCAAGCTCAAAAACTTGAAAGTGTATCAATTGATTTATAGAAAAATATTAATTTTAAATTTAGGCTATGTTTTAATATAGTGTTGAAATTTAGCCTAAAAAATTATAGATGGGGATTGTCCACCTATAATACTCAATATAAGAAGATTATAGTTTTGTATAGTGCTTATTATAACATGTTTTATAAAATATTACATATACTATTGGGAAAAATTCAAATGACATATCGTATAATAAACCAAGTTTTGAAGGTTCAAATAAAACAAATGACATTAAACTATAAAATTATATTTATGATTGTACCTTCTCCTAAAGTGCTTTCTATATGTATATTTCCACCATGGGCATCTATTATCTGCTTGGATATTGCCATACCAAGGCCTGAGCCTTCTGTTGAAGCACTGGTATTTGTCCCCCTGTAATATCTCTCGAAAATGTAGCTTAAATCTTTTTTAGGTATGCCTTTGCCGTTATCCTTTATTGTAATGTAGATTTTATCTTTTTCATAAATTGAAATATCTACTTGGACATCCTCATTATTGTGGATTATAGCATTAAAAATTAAATTACTCAGGGCTCTTTTAAAAAACTTTTTATCAATGAAGGCTTTTATTTTTTCATTTTCGGGATAAAAATTCACATTCCTATTCGAGTACATTGGATGATTTAAAATTTCTACAATTATATTTTGCAAAAGAGAGGTTATATTTACCTCTTCTTTTTTTAGAGGAACAGCTTTATTTTTTAACTTGTATGTCAAATTTAAATCTTCTACTAGTGATTGAATATAGGAAGATTTATTGTAGATTATTTCTGAATACTCGTGAATTTCGTTTTCAGAAAAAGTATAATCCGGGTCCTTCATTATTTCAGCATATCCTTTTATAGAAGATAGTGGCGTCTTAACATCATGGGATATGGATGAAATCCAGGTGTTTCTCATTTTTTCAAGTTCTTCTCTTTTTGTTTTGCTTTCTTTAAGTGTTTTGCTTAAATTATTTAAATTAGAAAAGACATTTTTATAAACACCTTTTTCTGGATAACTTGTTTCGTAATTGCCTTTTGCAAGATTATTTATACCACTTATTATGCTTTGAAGCGGTTTAGCCATTCTCTTTCCAAATAGGAAATAAGCTATAATTATGGCTGCCAGTATATTTATGCACAGTAATAAAATAACACCATTCCAAAAGAAACTTTTTAAGGCAGAAGGATTAAATGTAAGAGTGTGTTTTGCCACACGATTAAGTGGAAAACCTATTATATAGGTGAAACTCTTGTTATTGTATTTCTTTTCACTTACAAACACAGATGAATTTGCTATATCGTATTTATAAATATGGGTATATTCTATTGGTGTGTATTTAGTAGGGACTGCTTTTGGTTTATTAAAAGAATATATTTCTTTAAAATTTTCATCTAATATTTGAACCCATCCACTAATTTTTAAAATTTCTTGTTTGCCATCTTTTTTTACAAATGGCACTCCATTTTTAAAGTCTATGTATTTGGAAAAGTTTAAGGTAATCCTTTCGGGGGCTAAACTAGTTAAATTTTCATTGGTATATACAATTACCTCATTCCAAACAATTAAATTTATGAATAACTCAATTATGACTATAAATATTAGTGTTATGAGAAATTTTGTAGTCAGGGTCCAGTTGGTTTTAATTTTACTTATAATTTTCATTTATAGTTACCTCAAAATTAAGATTATCAAGAGATTCTTAGGTTCAGGTGGAGTTTGCTTATAAGGAATACCTTTTCTCCATCTGAACCTTAGAAGAACTTATCCAGGCGCGTAGCAGTGCTTATCCCCCACTTTGAAGAAGATGGGGGTGTTAGCAATGGTAGCGATCGGATAAAAGTTGAAATATTAAATGACAAGTACTGATGATAGTTACCTTTGTTATTTATTATTTGCTAATTTGTTATTTAGAAATAATAAGCTTGTATCCCAGTCCCTTAGCAGTGACTATGTATTTTGGATTGGAAGGGTTATCTTCTAATTTTTGTCGTAGCTTTCTAATATGAACCATTATTGTGTTGTCATATCCCTCATAGTTGTCATTCCAAACTTCATCGCATATCATTTGCTTGGTTAGTATTTGATTGGCGTTTTGAGCCATATAACATAAAAGGTGATATTCCTTTGGAGTAAGCACTACATTTTTATCGGACTTTGATACTTCACCTTTTTCCAGATCAATTACTATATCTCCAAAACGTATCTTTTCCTTTTTCATGGACATTTCATTTTTAATATATATGTTTCTTCTCAAATGAGCTTTAATTCTAAAGGCAACTTCTTTAGGGCTAAAGGGCTTAGTTACATAGTCATCTGCACCTAGTCCAAGGGCAAGTATTTTATCTACATCATCAGATTTTGCAGATAAGAATATGACTGGAACAAAAGAAAAACTTCTTATATTTTTGCATACCTCAAAGCCGTCCATATCCGGCATCATTATGTCCAAAACTACTATATCAGGTTTTTCAGATTTACATAAGTTTATACCCTCTGTGCCATTTTCAGCCTTAAATATTCGTCTAAAACCTTCTTTTTTAAGCACTGTTTCCAGGAGCTTTAACAGTTCCACTTCATCGTCTATTAAAAGTATTTTCCTATCTAGAATGTTATCGTACATGGTTATCTCCTTTAACTATCAATTGTCAATTTTATTATAACATTATTTATATATTGTTTAATTAAGTAGAAAAATTTTAAGGTTCCGTTAAGGTTTAGGTAAATGAAATTTAAGCTTGCAGCTTTATTATAGGGTCATAAGTTAATTGAGGGAGGAAATTATATGTCAGAAGAAATTCTAGAAACAAAAAATTTAACAAAAAATTTTAAGGACTTTAAGGCAGTAAGGGGAATAGATTTATCAATAAAAAAAGGTAGGGTATATGGATTTTTAGGTCCTAATGGTGCAGGAAAATCTACTACTATAAGAATGCTCTTAGGACTTATAAAGCCTACAAGGGGACAAGTTAAAATCTTTGGCAAAGATTTAAGAAAAAATAGAATGAGCATTTTGAAAAAAATAGGATCTATGGTTGAAGCACCATCTTATTATGGAAATCTAACAGCATATGAAAATTTACAGGTAACAGCAGAACTTTTAGAACTTGATCGTAAATATATTGATGAAGTTTTAGAAGTTGTAAAACTCACTGAATGGAAAGATAGACAGGCCAGTAAGTTTTCACTTGGTATGAAGCAAAGACTTGGTATTGCCCAGGCACTTATATCGAAACCAGAACTTTTAATACTGGATGAACCTACTAATGGGCTTGACCCATCTGGAATTCATGAAATAAGAGGACTTATTAAAGAACTGCCCAAACTCTATAACATGACAGTTATTATATCAAGTCATAATTTAAGTGAAATTGAACTTATAGCAGATGATATTGGAATTATAAATAGAGGCAAGATGCTATTTCAAGGGACTCTTGAAGAACTTCATTCAAAAAGTAAAAGTGAAATTTGTATAGAATCTAAGGATTTAAAGAAGATAAAAGATACATTAGATAACTGTGGATATAAGTATAAAGTAAAGGACAAAGATATTTTCTTAAAGCCTGAAGGAAGAGAGCTGGATGAAATTTTAAAACAACTGATATTAAGTGGCAATAAAGTGTTCAAGTTTGTAGAAGTACAAAAATCTCTTGAAGAAATATTTCTTGACCTCACTGAAGGGGGAGAAAATATATGAGATTTATGCCAATTTTAAAATCTGAATTGATGAAATACAAAAGGTCAGTACTTTGGAAAGGTGTATTTTTTATTCCTGTTCTCTCATTTCTACTTTTATTTATGGATTTACATTTTAGATGCAGCTTTTTAATGTCAGATAATCATATAAAGTATTTAGCTCAAATTGGAATTTACGGTAAAACAGGTGCTCTGCTTTATGAAAGTCACCTTGCTACGTTATGGTGCATACTTTTAAATTTGTCTATCGTCGTGGTAGCAGTTATAGTAAATTATACTGAATACAGCGAAAACACCTGGAAGCAAATAATAGCGAGGCCTGTTGAAAGAAAGAAAGTTTATTTATCCAAATGGATTGTAGTACTCATAGCTGCTGTTATATTAGTGATATTAAATGGAATATTTTTAATGATTATAAAAAGTTTGTTTCATATAGATGGCAGCTGTGCAGTGATTTTTAAATACATTGGAATGGAATTGTGTACGACATTAGGTGTAGTGAGTTTTCAGCAATTTATAAGCTGTTATATGAAAAATTCTCTAGCATCAGCAGCTGTAGGATTTGCAGGAAGTATAGGAGCCTATATGTTTGCACAGAGCAAATTACTTTCATATATAGTCCCATATGCTAATGTTCTACTGGCGCTGCCTTCAGGAGACAGTAAAGATGCATATACTGCAGCTTTCTTTGGAATAGTGTCTGGAATCATATGGCTTGTAATTGGAATTTTAGAATTTAATAAAAGGGATATTAAATAGGGAGTGAGCAGTATGAAAAACATATATAAAGTAGAATTACTAAAATTAAGACATTCAAGAATACTTAACATAGTGATGTTTCTTCCACTGTTTTTTGTAATACTTGGTTTTACAAATTTTATAAGATATAAAAAGCTTTTTACAGAGAAAGGTCAAAATGTATGGAGCCAGGTATATACTCAAAGTTCCATATTTTATGGGTTGTTTATTATAGGGTTGTTTATCACAATTGCAATTGCTGTTTTGGTTAGAATAGAAAATAGTGAAGATAATTTTAAAAGGATGCTGACGCTGCCTGTGAAAAGAAGTGAATTATATATAGCAAAGCTTGTTGTAGGCTGCGGTATAGTATTTTTAAATCTTATATTATTTATGCTTCTTACGATCTTAGCAGGTGCAGTTATAGCACCACATAGCCAAACTATGCCAAGGGAAATGATATATGCTCCGCTGCTTGCCATTATAGCTTCGCTGCCTGTTATAGCAGTTCAATATTATCTGAGTATGAAATTCAAAAATATTGCAGTACCACTGGGAGTAGGACTAGTTTTTTCTTTTCCCTCAGTTCTCATTGACAATACCAAGTATTGGATGTTATTCCCCTGGGATTATCCAGGAAGGGTATTACTAGGTGGTTCAAATGTAAGTTTCAATTTTCCACCATATATGTATGCAGTATCAGTTATTTTATTTATAGTAGTTACGTTAATTGGAATGTGTGAATTTAACAACAGAGATATTTAACTTACTTTTATATTAGATATTTACGCAGGAGTACCTTGATCAATAACATAACCTCAAAGTTTAAAGTATGATTTTAAAGACTTAGAAAAGAAATTGTTGTATGGAATGATTAAGTGTTAATTCAACAGAAGTATAGTTGTGTGGAATTAGATCAATTCTAAAGAAGATTTAAATGCAAAGTACATTATTAATGTGAATTTTAGGCGTTTTCAATGTTGCACAACATACTTTTGTAACATTCAGTTTCCTTATTTAACAACGATTTTCTGCATTCTACATGGAAAGGCTAAATTAAATATTACTTAATACGAATAATTGATATTGTTATGTAACATAAATTCTACTTTGCCACTGGTTATATGCTTGCTTCCATTACCCCGTATTAAGCCAAATAGTGTTTTTTTATATTTTTTTAAACAAAAGTGGTAATTAATATAAACTTTATCATATATTATACGATTATCCTTTATAAAGGGGATGTGTTAATAATGAAAAATAAGTTTTTAAGTAGTTTACTATGTGTATTTTCTTTTCTATTTATTTCATCAAGTACGGTGTTTGCAGCTAATACAAGCAATGTAACAGGCTCTTCAACATCGAACAATTCTACAAATAAAATTATTCATAAATTATCTAATAAAGATTATAATAAACTTAAATTACAAGTTTCACAGTTTGTAAAAGAGAATCAACTAAAATCTAATCTACCATCAACCAAAGATAAGACCCAAAATATAAAATTACAATCGTTTGGTGGACCTGCGCCTAAATTAACTTCTTTATATGTATATGGAATATTATCAGATCAATATGGATTTGAACAACGAACTTCAGATAGTCAATTAGCGTCTCGTAATAGCTATGCTAATATAACAGGAAGTGAATATGTTGTTACAATTGAATACGGATATGGTATTTCTGGTATAGCAAAAATGGATACACACCAGCTTACATGTGCTGAGACTGATACTATAAATGAATTAGGAGAAATCAATGGTAAAGGTACAGTTATAGGATTTATTAATTTTTGGGATGCAAGTACTTACAGAATAGGGACATTCACTTATGAAAATACATCTGAGAATTATCCGTATAATGAATTATCTACATTTTTTAATATTAAATAACATAGGAGGCTTTTATATTGATAAGTATAAATAATTCATATTATAAAAATAATCCTTATGATTATTTTAACAAAGCGATTACTAACAAAGATACTGATAATAACAATGAAGCATTTAATATACATGATAGTACTGTTTCACAACTAATGGGAGAAGATAGAAAATTGCTTAAAGAAGAGAAAATTACACAAAATGATTATGGTTGTATAATGATTCATGCTTTTGTATCAAGAATACATATAATAAATGGAAGACCAGTACTAAAGATTAATGGTGATTATAGTCAAGATTGGGCATCTACATTTAGTCAAATACAAACAAGTCATAAGAGTTCTGGATTGTCTCAAGATTACGATGAAGATAAAAGACTTCAAAATATAATAACAAGTTTAGAATAATAAATAATGGCGTAGTTCAAAATAAGCTTAATTACGCCTGTCCTATTTAAAAAAAGCTGCA